>CAMDHK010000145.1 GCA_945897965.1 Candidatus Kuenenia stuttgartensis
GAACAAAGGTGTAAAGCCATCTGTGTCTGCTGCAGCAAGTGAACTTACAAGCACAAGACCCAGAGCAAGCGCAAAGAAGCGCATTGCGATCGATTTTTGAAACATGATAAAAATGTTCCTTTCATAAAGGTGGGAGGATGAACCAAGACGAATTGTAATGGTTGTTAAAAGTCATGCAAACAATATTTAGGTGATTATCTTCAAAGAATCAATGAGGATGGAGTTGAAACGCACATAGGCAGGTCTGTTGATAATGGAAAATAGAGTAATGCTACTTACTTTTGGTTCCGAACGATGTCGTCAAGAGCAATTCTTAGAGTTGTTGTTGCATATTTTTAGTGCAACATGCTGCTATAAGTGAGATCATTTATTGGTGCCTCTTTTAGTTGTGATTTCATGCCATTAAATCAGATGCAGAGAAACTTCCTTATGTTTATTAAGTTCTTTTTATTGTTAGCAATAATCATGGCGTTACCTTGGTTGGCATATGCTGATGAAGCCAAAACTCCCACCCAGATGATTCGCCCATTCGATCAGAAAGACCTTAATGGCTTTTCCACATGGCTCAAGAAAACGAAAGGAGCAGATCCTAACAAAGTTTTTACTCTTAAAGATGGCGTGCTAAGGTGTGGCGACGAAGATATGGGGTATCTTTCTACTAAGGATTCTTACAAAGATTATCACCTTAAGATTGAATATCTTTGGGGGAGGAAAAACCCAAACGATAAAAATGTTCGAAATTCGGGTGTACTTCTACATGGTACCGGGCCAGATGGTTCGCAAAATGGCGTTTGGAAAACCTCGATCGAATGCCAACTCGCGCAAGGTTGCGAAGGCGATCTGATTCTAATCAAAGGAAAAAAGGTTGATGGTGAAAGTTATCCGGGTTCCATCTCTAGTAACACTGTGGTTGGCGAAGATGGCAAAACCCGCTGGCAGGCTGATGGTAAAAAGACTATTTATTCGGGCAAGCAATTCTGGTGGTCCAAGCATCAACCCTTCTTTAAAGAATTAATAGATACTCGGGGAATCAATGATGCTGCCAGTCCTTTGGGCGAATGGACTAAGGTTGAATGCGTTTGCAAAGGCGCAAAAATTACGATCAAGATTAATGGTGTGACGGTAAATGAGTGCTTTGATGCCAATCCAGCAGAGGGGCAGATACTTTTGCAATCGGAAGGGCACGAGGTGTTTTTTAAAAACATGGAAATTCGCCCACTCGGAATTGTGCCAACAGATGGCGCATCAAAGTAAATCGTGTTTGGTTTTATCTCTCATTCTTTTTGAAGACCATCAATGAGGTGAATTGCCATGAGTTTTAAGGTTTCACAATTTGACCTCAATCGTCGCAGTTTTCTTGCGTCTTCCCTTGCAGGATTTACAGCGTCTGCATTGGGTACCACCCCTTCGTACGGTTTCGATGCAAAGGCATTCGAACGCAAACCCACCGAATTTCAACATGCTTGCATGACACTTCCTTACAGTGGTTTTCCTTTAGATCGCGCCTTGCAGGGGATAAAGACTGCGGGGTTTAAATATGTTGCATGGGGGGTAAAGCACCTCGAGGAAAATGGGAAACAGGTTTCCGTGATTGCGGAAGATGCCCCAGCAGAAACAGCAAAAGCATTGGCAAAGCGATGCCGTGATATGGGGTTGGATCCCATCATGATGTTTTCGAACATTTATCCAGAAAATCCCCGCGGGTTGGAAGTGTTGACCCAGCGAATTAAGCAGGCATCTGCTGCAGGGATTGGCCAGGTTTTAACTTTTGGTCACACTGCGGGTGGGAATAAAAAAATATGGATTGAGCGCCTGAAAATTCTTGGGCCCATTGCGCGAGACCACGGCGTGATGATTGTTGTCAAACAGCATGGCGGGACTACTGGGACGGGTGAAGCTTGTGCTGAAATTATTCGTGAGGTTAATGACCCTGGAGTGTTTGTAAATTATGATGCGGGGAATGTGATGGATTATCTGAATCTTGACCCAATTCCTGATATTAAGAAGTGTGCTAATACGGTGAGAAGTTTTTGCATCAAAGATCATAGGAACTGGCCCAAGGATCAAGATTGCGGTCCCGGTTTTGGAGAGATAGATCACTATAAGCTTTTGGAGCCGGTTGCTTTTACTGGGTTGAAAATCCCGCTCGCCTACGAAAACATATTTGCGCCCTTGGTACCAAGGCCAACAAAGGTGGAAGAGATTGATGCATTGGCCAAACGGGCCCGCGAATTTATGGAAACTGTCATCGCCGGTTTGCAACAAGGCCCTGTAATTATGAAAAAATAAGCTGGGATGTTTTTATGAACTGTTGTGCATTAGGGGATTCTCATGTTGAGTTTAAAAGTTACAATCAAAAAAATCATGATTACATGCCTGTGCTGTTCTATTTCAGTGGTTTTACTGCTTGCTTTTGAATCGAAGAGCGATGGCGGTGATAAAACCGTTCCCGCGGTTCTTCTGGGAGCATGGCCCTTGCAAGATAATGCTCGAGATTCGATCGGTACTAACCATGGCGTCATGGAAAATATTCAGTTTTTAAATATCCCCGCCGGTTCGCCTGATCGTTCTGCTTTTTTCAATGGGCGTAACAGCCGCATAAAAATAGAGCACTCAAAAACCCTAGATGTTGGCAAACAAGATTTTTCGATGGCATTATGGGTTCGCTGTGCAACCCCTTTAAGTTCTACTTTGGGGGATTTGATTAGTAAGTTTGATGCCCGTTCAAGGCGTGGAATAAATCTTCATGTTTCGGGAAGCTCGCCTGCGTATAGTGCGATGTCTGATACCAGGCATGTGCATTTTGGAATTGACGATGCTTATACAAGTTCTTGGGAGGATCATGGCAAACCATGGCCTTCCAATTCCTTGATTTCAAATCTTGTTGCATTTGAAGGCGAGTTATATTGCGGGATAGCTGATGCTGATAAGCCGGAAGATCGGGCCCATGTTTTCCGATTAACCCGGGATAAAAAGTGGATTGATTGCGGTCGCTTGGGCCATGATTCTAATCATCATTCAGTCATGTCGATGATTGTTCATAAGGGGAAGCTTTACGCAGGCACGGGGATTTGGGATTGGGTGCAGGCCTTGGGTGGACTTAAAGGCGCTCCCCTTCCTGCACCAACTAAGGTTTTTGTTTATGAAGGTGGTACAAAGTGGAAGGATCTTGGTCAAGTTGGTAATGGGTCTCGTGTTTTATGTATGGCAAGTTTTAAGGGTGAGCTTTTTGCAGGCCTGGATAGCGTGGGTGAAGGTAAAGCCTTTAAATTTGATGGAAGTAAATGGATTGATTGTGGCGCACCTGATGGAAAGAACTTCGAATGTATGTTGCCTTGGGGCGGGGTGCTTTATGCTTCAACTCATGGGAATATTTATGAGTATCAAGATGGCAAGGATTGGAAAAGAATCGGCACTGCACCGTTTGATATTAATCAGATTCACTCGATGCAGGTGTTTGATGGGAAGATTCACTTGGGAACCTGGCCTCAGGGCTATGTGCTGAGGCATGGGGGTGGCGAAAAATGGGACAAAATAGGTCGGTTGGGACTTCCTGAAGGTCGAAAACTTATCAATGAAGTGATGGATCTTACTGTTTACAATGGAAAACTTTATGCAGGTATGATTCCAAATGCGGAAGTGTTCAGGTTTGAAAAAGATAATGATTGGAAGCAATTAGGTTCACTTGCAAAAAGATCTGATTGGGATGAAGATAAGGTTGCAACATGGGCAAGGATAACTTGTTTGAGTTGTTTTCAGGGGCGGTTGTTCGCTGGAACAGGCTCATGCCAGGGTAGGGCTCTTGATGCGCCAGTTGATTCATCTTTGGGCCGTGTTTTTTCAATGCAAGCGGGCCAGGTCGTTAGTCATGAACACGATATTGGTGGTGAGTGGACGCATGTTGCTGCAATCAGGCGGGGTAGAAAATGCGAGCTACATATAAATGGCAAATTGACAAGCTCAAGCGATCTTGGTGCGGGGGCTTTGTTTAATTTGAATAATGATTCTCCCATGTGGTTAGGTTTTGGTGCCCAAAACTTTTTTCATGGAGCAATCAAAGATGTTCAATTGTATCAGGGCGCCCTAGGTACTGAGGAACTTGCAAAATTGATGTTGCGTAAAAAGTAAATCTGCAGCCACAGCATAATAATTGCATCATTTATTACAAGTCTGTTTCACATTTTTTGTTCGTATTTAATCCACATTTGTGGCTAATGATGTTACTATTCAGCTCTTCTATATATGTGCCCGCCTTTTTAGGTTTTTTTTTAGGAGCTTTGGAATGGCTAATGAAAAGATTAAAGCTGCCTCTAGAAGAATTTTCATCAAAACAGCAGCAGTTTCATCTGTCAGTGCTGCTGCTGTTAATTCCTTAGGCTTTGCGCCATCTGTTTTTGCTGCAGGCGATGACACCATCCGGGTTGGATTAATAGGATGCGGCGGTAGGGGTACAGGCGCAGCTTCGCAAGCTCTTGCTTCTGAAAGCAGAGTTAAGCTTGTTTCTATGGGTGATGTGTTCGAAGATCGACTGCAATCAAGTTTGAAAAGCCTTAAATCTATAGAGGGTATGGAGCATAAGGTTGATGTGCCGATAGACAAGCAATATGTTGGTTTTGATGCATATAAGAAAGTGTTGGCAAGTGGGGTTGATGTTGTGTTGCTGACAACGCCTCCGCATTTTCGCCCTATGCATATGCAAGCCGCAGTTGAAGCGGGCAAGCATGTGTTTGCAGAAAAACCTTGTGCGGTGGATGCTCCAGGGGTGCATTCTGTGCTTCGAAGTTGCGAAGAGGCAAAGAAGAAAGGCCTTGCAGTCGTTTCAGGGCTTTGCCTGCGTTATCATGCGCCTTACCGTGAAGTCATTCGTAAAATTCATGATGGAGCCATTGGCGGAGTTCGCACTCTTTTAGCGAATGATTATCGTGGCCCCATTTGGATTAAGCCCCGTCAGCCCGATTGGACTGATATGCATTGGCAGATGCAAAACTGGTATTACTTCACATGGCTTTCGGGGGATTTTAATGTCGAGCAGCATGTGCACAATTTAGATGTTTGCGCCTGGGCCATGAAAGACAAGTACCCTGTTAAAGCAATTGGCATGGGCGGCCGTGAAGTTCGGAAAGGCCCGGAGTACGGAAATATTTTCGATCATCATTCAGTCGTTTATGAGTATGAAAATGGTGCCCGCCTTGTTAGCAATACGCGCCAGATGAAAGGTTGCAAAAGTGATATTAGTGTTAATATTTTGGGCGACAAAGGTACCGCAATATTAACCGAGCGGAAGAACGGGGTTCGAATCTCTGGTGCAAATGAATGGTCGTTCGCAGGCGAGGCGAAAAACCTTTATCAAGTAGAGCACGACGAACTTTTCGCAAGCATTAGGGCCGGTAAACCAATTAACAATGGCGAGTATATGGCTAAAAGCACTTTGCTTGCCATCATGGGTCGCATGGCCACTTATACGGGCCAAGAAATTACCTGGGATATGGCTTGGAATTCCAAAGAGAAACTAGGCCCTGCGAAATATGAATGGGGTCCTATCCCAGTTCCACAAATTGCGGTTCCCGGCGTGACTAAGTTCGTTTGATTTAAACTTTGGATGTCGCTTGATGATAACCGTAGTAATGAAAGTGGCCTAATGGTTGATATTGATCTTGGAAAAAGTACACTGAAAAAAGTTGCATGGAGGCTTATACCTTTCATATGTCTGCTTTACCTCATGAATATTATAGATCGTGCAAATGTCGGATTTGCACGATTGCAAATGCAGAACGATTTACATTTGAGCGATTATACATTTAATGTGGGCTATGGCATGTTCTATGTCGGGTACCTATTGTTTGAGGTGCCTAGTAATCTGTTGATGAAAAGAGTTGGCGCAAGGTTGTGGATCGCACGCATCATGATTAGTTGGGGCCTGATTTCTTCCTTAAGTATGTTCGCTTGGGATCAGTGGAGCTTTTATGGCTTGCGCATTTGCCTCGGTATCGCGGAAGCTGGATTCTTTCCGGGCATCATTCTTTACCTTAGTTATTGGTTCCCCGAACGCCAGCGGGCCAAGATGACTGCGTTTTTCATGATGGCTATCGGTCTGGCTTTTGTGTTTGGAAATCCACTCTCCGGCTTCATCATGCAATACCTTGATTCCTATGCAGGCTTGCATGGCTGGCAATGGTTATTTCTTCTTGAAGGTATCCCTTCAGTTATTCTTGGCGTTGCTGTTTTTTATTATTTGACTGATTACCCCCGTGATGCCTCTTGGCTTTCTTCAGAACAAAAAAATTGGCTTGTATCGGAGATGGAAAAAGAAGAGCAACAGCGGAAGCAGCGCTTTAATGCCGATCGTTTGTCTGCTGTTTTGCAATGGCGTGTCTGGTTGCTTATCGCAATATATTCCACTTTGGCAGTAGGCACTAATGCGAGTGGCGCCTATTTTCCAAAGCTTATCAAACAGCAATTTGATTACCTCGATACCTTTCAGATCGGATTGCTTAGCGCATTGCCCCACATCTGTGCGATTGTTGGAATGATTGTTTTTAGTATTAGTTCAGATCGCATGAACGAAAGGCGCGGACATTTAATTGTAGCAGCACTGCTAGCTGTTATAGGATGGAGCTTGGCAGCAGCCAATTTTTCTCCAGTGATTGCTTTAGTAGGTTTGTGTATCGCTCAAACAGGGATGATGAGCATGATTCCTGTGTTCTGGACTTTACCAACTGCCTTTTTAACGGGTGCAGCTCTTGCAGGCGGAATAGCCATGATTAATTCTGTGGCAAACATTGGCGGGATTTATGCTGCTACCATTTTGGGTACTTATGGTTTATGGTCTATGGCCCTGATACATTTAGCGGGTGCAGCTTTATTAATTATTGTTCAAGAGAATTCTGCTAAAGAGAGAACTTCATGACGATGGATAATCCTACTTTCTCTGGAAACCTGTTTGATTTAACCGGGAAAGTTGCGGTTATTTCCGGTGCAGCTCAAGGCTTGGGTAAAGCTGCCTCACTCGCAGTTGCTCAGGCAGGAGCCAATGTTGTTTTGGTCGATCGCAATATTTCCGGGCTAGAAACTACTGCAGATTTGATTAGAAAAACGGGGCGTAAAGCTCTCGTTAGTGTTACCAATGTTTCAGATCCCGATGCTATAGCCGAGCTTTTTAAACAGATTGATTTGGAGTTTGGAAGGGTAGACTTTTTAGGAAACATTGCAGGCGATGGCCATCTTGCAAAGCCAGAAGAATTGACGATTGCAGATTTGCATGCTGTTTTGCAGAACTTGGTGGTGGGGCGCTTTGCCATGTGTCAGCAGGCCGGATTACGGATGCTTGCCCAAGGCTGTGGTTCCATCATGAATATAGGCTCGCTTGCAAGTTCCACTGCGCTTGGCCGTGGGCATATTGCTTACAGTATGGCAATGGGCGCGGTTTTGCAAATGACGAGGGAGCTAAGTACGGAATGGAGCCATCGTGGCGTTCGTGTGAATTGTGTTACCCCAGCCCAGATAGTTAATCCTAGCCTTACCGCTCGCATGAGCGAAGATCCAACCTTGGAAGATCGATTTCTACATGGGATTCCCGCCCATCGGCTTGGCCAACCCAATGATATTATGGGCCTAGCTGTTCTTCTTGCTTCGGATTCTTCTAGTTGGATAACAGGGGCAATCATTCCTTTGGATGGTGGGAACATGGCGATGAACGCTGGGGGAACTCCTGGCCATGAGCAGCGAAGTATTCAAAATTTTCAAGCTAAAACAAAATGATAAAGGATCAGAATCTAATGGTTCATAAAGAACATCTTTCGTTGTTTCGTACTATGCTAATCATCCGGCATACGGAAGAGGAGCTTGCTCGCTGCCATCAGCGCGGCCTTATCTTTGGCGCATGCCATACCTATGTTGGTCAAGAAGCAATATCCACAGGCGTTTGTGCTCATTTAACCAAGGATGATTCTGTTTTTAGTACGCATCGTGGGCATGGGCATGCGCTTTCTAAAGGGATGCATCCTCGAGAATTGATGGCAGAATTGTTTGGGCGGGCGACAGGTTGTTCGCGTGGCCGAGGAGGATCGATGCATCTTTTCTCGCCTGAAATCGGCATGATGGGAACAAGTGGTATCGTGGGAGCTTGTATTCTGCAGGCTTGCGGCGGGGGGTATAGTTCCAAGTTGATGAAGTCTGGAGCCGTTGCTGTTGCATTCTTTGGCGATGGCGCTGTTAACAACGGGGCATTTCATGAGGGCCTTAACATGGCCAGCATTTGGAAGCTTCCCGTACTCTTCATCTGCGAAAATAACCAGTTTGCAACTGAAGTTCCTTTTTCTTATTCGAGTGGGATTCCAGATGTTGGCCGTCGCGCTGCTAGCTACGGACTTCCTGGTTTTGAAGTTGATGGCAATGATGTGATTGCGGTAACAGAAATTGCGCGTGAGGCGGTGGCTCGTGCGCGTTCAGGTGAGGGCGCTACCCTTATTGAATGTAAAACTTATCGTACTCGCCCTCATGCAGAGGGCATGGGTGATTTCATGTATCGCACTCGCGAACAAGTTGAAGAGTGGAAGCGAAAGTGTCCTATTGCTTCCTTGAGGGAAAGGTTGTTAAACGAGTTTGGAGTCGATGAACCAACTCTTCAGGGTATTGAATCTGAAATTCAGTCTCTAGTTGCGGAATCAAGGGCTTTTGCTGAAAGCAGCCCTTTGCCTGATTCTTCTACTGCTGCGATGAATGTTTATGCACCGGTTAGAAAAGTTGCCCCTTGTACGAGATTGATCGAAGGGAACGACCCCACCCGAAATATCACTTTCACTCAGGCAACACACGAAGCACTTGCGGAAGAAATGGCTGTTAATCCGAGTATCTTTGTGATGGGGGAAGGGATAGGGGTTCGTGGGGGCAACTTCAAGACTACCGCAGGCCTTTACGATTTATATGGCCCGGTAAGACTTTGCGACACCCCTATTTCCGAACGCGGTTTTGTTGGGCTTGCGGGTGGTGCAGCGATGACTGGCACTCGCCCTGTTGTCGATTTTATGTTCGCTGATTTTATCCTTGATTCGATTGGTGAGATTATCAACCAGATCGCCAAGATGCAGTATATGTCGAGTGGGCGCTTGAAAATGCCGGTGCTATTGCGGGGGTGTATAGGCATTGGTCATTCTGCCGCAACGCATCACTCCGGCAGTTATTATGCAATGTATGCTCAGGTTCCTGGGTTGAGAGTAGTAGTGCCTTCAAACGCTTATGATGCTAAAGGATTGATGAAGCATGCGCTTCGTTGCGATGATCCTGTTATGTTTCTTGAGCATCGGGAAATTCTAACTATCAAGTGTCATGTTCCTACCGAAGATTATGAAATCGAATTTGGTCATGCTGCGATTGTCAGAGAGGGAAAGACTGTTACGGTTGTGGCGTTAGCTCGAATGGTTCATCTTACCATGTCGGTTTGCGAACAACTTGAGCAAGAGGGGATTTCAGTTGAAGTAATAGATCCACGAACTGTATCGCCCCTTGATACAGAAACGATATTGCAATCGGTTGCTAAGACTGGGCGACTATTGATTGTAGACGAACCACCTGCTCCGTGTGGGTTTGCGGCTGAAATTGCTGCACAGATTGCAGATGCGGGTTTCAACGATCTTGATGCGCCCATTTGCCGTTTGACTGGTGTTTTTACACCTACCCCTTACAGTCCGCCTTTAGAGTCTGTTGTTGTGCCAACAGCGTTGGAAATCGCAAATGCAATTCGTGCGTTGGTGAAGGAGTAATCATGGCACAAGAAATTATTATACCGCGCTTGGGTTGGTCGATGGAGGAAGGGACATTTGTCGCCTGGTTGAAAAGCGAGGGTGATTTCGTTAAGCGTGGCGATGCACTGTTTGAATTGGAAGGCGAAAAAGCTACGCAGGAAATCGAAGCAGTTGATGAAGGCGTATTGCGGATTCCCATTACAGGGCCAAAACCAGGAAGCGTGCATAAAGTTGGAGCCGTCATCGGATATCTTGTTGCGGCAAACGACTCCATCCCTGGGCTTGCTAATCCTTTACAGCAAGTTTATGTTGAAGCTATTAATGAAGCAGATTCGATTGTTGCTTCACCATCGGTCAGACAGTTGGCAAGAAAGGTTGGAGTTCAATTATCTCAAGTCAAGGCGACCGGGCCAAGGGGCCGAATTCTCCAAGAAGATGTTCACCAAGCGAAATCAATCCTTTCAGAAAATGCTCAAGAG
>CAMDHK010000146.1 GCA_945897965.1 Candidatus Kuenenia stuttgartensis
TAGTTCTCGGGCGTAGCGCGCAGGCATCTTATCTCTCCTTACCATGAGGTTGCCCATGCTTGCAGGACAGGAGTTCGGACCATTCTTGATCGAAAAGGAGCTGGGTAGCGGCGCCATGGGGGCTGTCTACCTCGCTCGTTATATCAAAAACAACCACCGCGTTGCCATTAAGATCATGTCGTCTGCCATCAACAGCAATGCTAGCAGTTCGCTGGTGGCGCGTTTTGAACGCGAAGCAGAAATATTAAAACATCTTAATAATCCTAATATAGTTAGATTGTTTGGCATAGGTAAGTTTAAGGGAATGCGTTATTACGCAATGGAAGTGATCGATGGGGAAACGCTGGAAGCAATACTTCTCAGAAAGGGCGCTTTCTCTTGGGATGAAACGATTGAGTTGGGAAAGCAGATTTGTAATGCGTTGCAGCATGCTCATGATAATGGGGTGGTTCACAGAGATATAAAGCTTTCAAATCTGATGGTTACAAAGCAAGGGGTTTTGAAGCTTACCGACTTTGGAATTGCCAAGGATTTAGATGGCACTTTGTTGACTGGTGCGAATTGTGCGATCGGGACAGCGGCGTATATGTCGCCCGAGCAATGCAGAGGAGAAAGCACGATAACAGGGAAGTCGGATTTGTATTCCTTGGGTGTGGTGTTGTTTGAATTACTGACAGGAAAGAGGCCGTTTCGTGGCAATAATGCGGTTGAACTGTTTTTGCATCATGTGCAAACTAAACCCGAAAGGCCATCTCGCATTAACTTCGAAATTCCCAAGTTCCTAGATACTTTGATTTTGCATCTGCTGGAAAAAGACCCTGATGATAGACCGCCTAGTGCCAGTGTTGTTGCGAAAATATTAGAGGAAATCCGGGTTAAAATATTAGCGCAAACCAGCGTGGGTGAAGACCTCGCAAAAAGCTATGCCGATGGGACTGGCCTTACAAAGACTTCAGAGCGCAAGAAGGCGCGCAAGCTTTTAGCACGCATAGGAAAAAAAGAAGAAGGCACCCCTTGGTTTAAGTCCTGCCTGTTTGTTTCTATCATGATGCTTGCAGTCATTTTCGCATTCAGTTGGACTATGTACGAGATTTTCATCCGTACCCCTTCTGCAAAATCGCTCATTGCCTCTACGGAAAAATTGATCAAAACCAATTCCAGAGATGAGGCTCGGGAAGGCCCGATTGCTGATTATCTTAAATACTATCCAGATTTGAATGATGAAGGCGCAAAGAAAATCAAGAGCCTTGCAGATGAAATTGATGTGGAACAATGCGAGGCATTACTAAGGCAGTATTTAAAGATCACTGCAAAGAATTTCAAATTTGGGGTTCAGGAAGAAGTGGAAGGCAAGGCTTTTGAGGCTATAAGTTTAGAGACAGAGGGTAAGTTTGACGAAGCAGATAAAGCATGGGCTGCGCTTGCTCAAAATTACAAAGGCCGTTGGGTGGTGCTTGCAAATAACAGGCGAAGGCTATTTGCCTCGCAGCCTAGGTTCGAAGAAATCTGGACTGATTATATTCGATCCATCAGAGATTCAGGAAATACTCCCGATATGCCTGAATCACTTGGCTCTACCTTCTTAGCTTTTCGTACTGAATTCCTAGGCGACAACGCTTTGGCCATCGCACGGTATAAAGAATGCAAAGAGAAGTTCGAAAAAGATACGGATCGGGCCTGCTTGTTTGATCCTGAGTTAAGGCAGCCTTACCTGCTATGTAATCGTAAAATCAAGGAGTTGGCTGGGCTAGTTAAAGGCGACCCTGAGGCTGAACGAAACAAGCTTATTGAAAAGATACTTGCCAATGCTGCTTCGCCCATGTCGCTTCTTCTTGATGGCAGGTTTAACTGTTTGAATATACTTGCGGTTTATTCGGATCAGAAAGGCATTAAGAAATACATTGATGATGCCAATGCCATTCTTAAAAAAATCAATGCGGAGTTGAAACCATAGCAGTACTTATTTTAAGGGAAAAGTAGCGATGCAAAGATCGAAGAGCAAGAGCGCATTTGACAGAGCCAAAGGGGTTATTCCAGGCGGGGTTAATAGTCCTGCAAGGGCTTTTGGTGGGGTGGGTGGCACGCCTATATTTATCGATCACGCTGCTGGACCTTATCTTTTTGATATAGATGGCAATAAATACATCGATTTCATTGGTTCCTGGGGCCCGATGATTTTAGGCCATGCACATCCCAAAGTGGTGGAAGCTATCCAAACAACTGCTCTCAAGGGAAGTAGTTTTGGTGCACCGACCGAAATGGAATCGCAGATGGCGGAGCTTATCATCTCCCTGGTTCCTTCCATTGAAATGGTTCGCATGGTCAATTCCGGCACCGAGGCAACGATGAGTGCCCTTAGGCTTGCGCGGGGATATACAGGCCGTGATTTGATCATTAAATTTGCTGGTTGTTATCATGGCCATGTGGATAGCCTTTTGGTGCAGGCAGGTTCCGCAGCTACTACCCTAGGCGTGCCAAGCAGCCCTGGGGTTCCCAAGGGATGCACCGCAGATACCTTGGTCCTTCGTTATAACGATATCGAAGAGCTAAAAAATACTTTTTTTAAGATGGGTGACAAAATTGCCTGTGTGATTTTAGAGCCGGTGGTAGGAAATATGGGTTTGATTCCCCCTTCCAGCGAATTTCTTAAAGAGCTTCGAGGCCTTACTACGCAGTTTGGGGCTGTTCTTATCCTTGATGAAGTCATGACTGGCTTTAGGCTTTCTCCGGGGGGCGCCCAGCAATTGCTAGGCATTGAACCTGACCTTACGGCATTGGGAAAGATTGTTGGGGGTGGTTTGCCTGTTGGGGCATATGGTGGGAAAAAAGAAATCATGGCGAAGGTCATGCCCTCTGGGCCCGTTTACCAAGCTGGCACACTTTCAGGAAACCCCTTAGCGATGGCAGCAGGTATTGCGATCCTAACGGAACTTAAGAAAAACCCCCCTTATGAAAAACTTGAAACGTACGCCCAACGCTTAGAGGTTGGGCTCAGAGAAGCTGCCTCTGCTGCCAAAATACCCCATGTTATCAACCGGGTTGGGAGTATGTGGACGCTGTTTTTCACTTCAACTCCTGTTACCGATTACGATTCCGCTAAATTGTCTGATACCAAAATGTTCTCCAAGTTTTTCTGGGCCATGATGGATCGGGGCGTTTATTTGCCTTGTAGTCAGTTCGAGGCTGCTTTCAATTCCGTCACCCATGACGATGCAATTATCGATTTGACCCTCAAGGCTGCTCGGGAATCTTTTGCCGAGATTAACTCTTAGGTAGTTTGACGAACCCTGTAAAATTATTTGGATTGCTCCTTCCTTGGGGGATGATTTTTAAGAATCATTGGTAGATTTTATAATTCCACTGGAGTAAAATATTAATAAAGTGTAGTCTGTAATATAGTTTTCCATTACCTTTTAAGCTTTGTGCGGAGACTTTTCGCATGTGGACAGTAACTGTTGGTTTGACTTGTCTTTTGGCTATGCTACCCGAGCAATCCGGGAAAATTTCCATCGAGAACCCTAGGTTGTTGTATGGCGTACCGGGTTTACCCCGTGCCTCCAATAAATTTATGCATGGTGACTCCTTCAATCTTGCCTTTGATATCAAAGGTGTAAATAGTGATGCAGAGGGCAAAGTTTCTTATTCCCTGCTGACCGAAGTCATGGTGGATGGCAGGCTAGAATTCAAACACGAATCCAAAGATATTGAAGCTATTGATTCCCTTGGTGGAAATGTGCTTCCCGGGTTTACCCAGTTAAATATTGGCTTGGACCAACCCGATGGCAAATATTCAGTTAAAGTTACTGCAACAGAAAAGAAAACCAAGGCAACAGCAAGTATTGTTCAAGAGTTTATTCTTAGCAAAGCGCAACTTGGAATTGTTCGTATTCGCACCACAGCAGATAGAGAAGAAAAAGTTCCGACCGCAATTTTTTCTACTGGCGAAGACCTGTGGTTGAATTTGTCTATCGTTGGTTTTGCCCGCGACAAAGCGAAGCAGCCCAATCTTAAAATTAGCATGGAAATTCTTGATTCCAATGGCAAGCCAACAGTGCAAAAGCCACCGGTTGCCGAGATTTCAAAAGATGTGGCTCCTGAACTAGACTTGCTGCCTTTGCAGTTTTATATTTCCTTGAATAGGGCTGGTAAATTCACAGTCAAACTTAAGGTTGTAGATCAGATCTCAGGCAAAAATTCTTCCGTGGATATTCCTCTGGAAGTTAGTAACGCAAAATAGTTTCCTGCTTTGAGTTCTATTTTATTTGACTCAAGCGTATAATTTATAAGTCGATTCTTTTGCGAGGCAAATCATGAATTCTTGCAGATCAGGTTTTGTTGGGAAAGCTTTGATGGTTCGGTTGCTTTTTGTAGCTGCATTGGTTGGTTCGATAACGGTTTGTGTATCTTCTGATTACGCCTTTGCAGATTTTAAGCAATTGTTCAAGAAAAAGCGCATTGTTTATGAAGAGGCCAAGGAAGAGGCCAAGGATGATGCTAAGAGGATTCCCCTTGCCCGTTGCCTAGGCAAAAAAGGTTCTGTTCTTATTTTGGCCAAGGGTTCCTCCACTTGGAGACCCGCCAATGAGGAAGAAGAACTTTTTGCAGGGGATTTAATTATTTCAGGTGCAGGCGTTCCTATCGAAAACCTTGAAAGAACCGTGAAACTCACCTTCCGAGGCGATATTGCAGGTACTTCTCCCCTGCCCATCAGGGAAACCGCAATCAAACTGCTGCCTAAGAAAAAGGGTTGTGATTTCTCGGTTGATTTTGAGCGCGGCCGCATCGAGCTTACCAATACCAAAGAAAAAGGTTCTGTAAAATGTAGCGTCACATTGTTCGATGATGAAGATCATGGTCAAGTTGTACTGAACGAACCTGGTTCGACTTGCTCCATGGAAGAACTTGGTCGTTGGCCTAAAGGAACCCATTTCAATCCTTTAAGCAAGCAAGAAGTAAAGCCCGTATATGATTTGATTTATATCGCCCTTAAGGGTACTAGCGAGGTTTCTGATCATGGAGTTACCCACTTCATGTCGGCTCCCCCCGGCCCTGCAATGCTTTCGTGGAATAGTGCAGATGGTTCGCATCCAATCAAATCAAAGCTCGAAAAACTGCCAGATTGGACTTTGCCTCCAGACCTTTTAAAGCCTGTTGTTAGAGACAGAATGGGCGCGGTTCTAAAAATGAGAAATCAGTTCTCTGCTGATAAACCACTTCCCGAAATTCTTTCCTCAATGGCGGTTTCTGAATCCGAAGCTGACCGCTTTATTGCAATCAATTTAATCCTTGCAACAGATCAACTCGATTTGTTTTTTAAAGTATTAAGTACCACTAAGTACAAAGATGTCATCGATAATGGAATCATAGGCCTTAGGCATTGGATCGGTCGAAAGCATGGCCAAGATTTAAAGCTTTATGAGTTTGTTATTTCTGTAAACCATTACAGTAAAAAACAGGCCGAGATTTTTATTGATCTACTCCACTCCTTTGGTGATGATGAACTAAAAGAACCCGAAACTTATGAAGTTTTAATTGATTATCTTGGCAGTGATAAGGCAGGTATTCGTGGACTTGCAAACTGGCATTTGCATCGTCTTGTACCCAAAGGCCGGGATATCAAGTTTGATCCAATTGCCCCTGAAGCAGAGCGAAAAGAAGCTATTGCAAAATGGAAAAAGCTAGTGCCCAAAGGCACTGTGCCTTCCCGTTCGATTAATTAATCTTGGTCCATGATCAGTAATTTAACCAAAGTTTAGGTGAAGTCATGAATACAAAAATTACCAGCAAGATTATCCTTGGCGCTTTATTTGGAATAAGCTTTTTAGCCCAGCCAGCCTTGGCTCAAGTACCAGGCGCAGGCGGCCAAGCTAATTCTGCACCTGTCCCACGCGTTGCCCAGCCGATTGTTAATACCTATGCCCAATTCACTGGTGGTGGTGGTCATGGCGGCGGCGGTGGCGGCTATGGTGGTGGTTTTGGTTTCGGCGGAGGCGGTTATGGAGGCGGAGGCGGAGCCGGAAGCTATTTCCAAGGCGTTTCCTCGATGACTAACGCAAATGCCCAGTATTATTTCACCACCCAGCAAGCTCGCTTGGGTAAAGAACAAGTTGAAAACGCCAAGATTGCCAATAGGCGTGCCAAATTTGATGAAGATATGTATGAAAAAGCCAATACCCCAACTAGGGCAGAATTGGATGAAAAAGATCGCCAAGAAGCTCTTCGCCTTGCTAGAAATAGTCCTGCCAATGGTGATATTTGGTCTGGCAAAGCTTTGAATACGATATTCAATTCAATTCAAAAAACCGAAATCACGAATAGGGTGAAGGGGCCTTCAATCCCAATTTCTGAAGAAATTTTGAGACATCTTAATTTAACCACAGGAACCGCTGCAGGCAGTGTTGGTATTTTTAAAAACGGTGCTGATCTTCCTTGGCCCATGGTTTTACGAGGCCCTGAATTCAAAAGCCCCCGCGATAATATTAACCGCATTGCGCCCGAGGCTGTTAGGCAGGCCTCTTCAGGCAGCCTTGAACCCGATACCTATAAAAAGTTTAAAGATGCAATCGGCTCCCTTGGTGAAATTATCAACAACATGGCTGCAGATCTTTCTCCAGGCGATTACATTCAATCAAAAAGATTTGCCAACAACCTTGACGAGGGTCTGAAAAATCTTTCTGAGCCAAATTCGGTAAATTATTTAAATGGTCGTTGGAGCGCCAAAGGTGCTACCGTAGGCGCACTGATGGATCATATGACCAGCAATGGCCTGCGCTTTGCACCCGCAGTTGAAGGTGACAAACCTTTTTACTCTTCTTTTTATAATCTGCTTACGGGCTACGATGCTGGTGTAAGCCAACTAGTTGGGAAGTAATAGCCTTTTTCACAAAGGTTATTCATCATCAATTTTAATGGAAGAACTTAGGGCCTGCATTGCGGGCCCATATTTTTGAATCTCTAAATCGCTTACCTGACTTAGAATTAGAATTGTTCCTTCCTTGCTGTAAACACATCGGGTTTTACAGCTGTTGCCCAAATCTAAACTGAAGAACTGAATGTTATGCCCTATTGCGGGCTGACCACAAAGATCTTCAATCACAGGATCGTATTCAAGGTCGGGGTAATCGTTTTTTAGTGCTTCTAATGTTGCATCTGCCAACTCTTCCAAATCTGGCATACCTTGATCGCAAACGATTAGAATAAAAGCGGTTCCGGGGCTTTGGATGGTAATGCCCCATCCATTTTCATTTTCTTCATGCTCCAATGTCCAGGTGTTTGGATATTGAAACTGTAGCCCATCGCCTTCATAAGATTTGGACATTACTAAATCCCGAGTGATTTATAAAGATGCAGAAGGAGGGACTTGAACCCTCACGGAGTTTTCACCCCTTCGGATTTTCTTACCACTATGGCTTCCGCCACCCGCTTTTGCGGTTTGGGGTCTGGACTTTCCCTTGACCATGGCCCTTTCGGGCTTTAGGCCTCAGCCACCAAGTCTCTACACCTTCATGAGGTAAACCTCATGCTTGGCTCGGGATTGCCGACACTTTTAGTGCTGCGGTTTCCCCGACTTCGACTGAATTCACACGGGAGGTTTCCCGCCCCGGTGCTCAAACTAATAAGTCCGATGCGTCTGCCGATTCCGCCACTTCTGCATCAGAAGATAATTTATATGTTTTCCCGCCAATAATCAAGCGGTTGAAAGAGTTTGAAATTCTAAACAAAAGCGATGCCCCTAAAAATGGGCTGGGATGTGCACTAAACCTGCTGTTTTTTCAATTCCTGCCTTATAAGCCTGCGCTGTGCCATTTCTTCTTTGAAAAGCGCAATCACTTTCCTCTTGGCAATTCTGTCTGCAAGCCTTGGAAAAAATCTGCTTACAAAAGACATCAGCTTTCCGTTTGCTGTCAGGCTGACTTCATTCCTACCTATCTCGATCGATCTTAAAGTATGTACTGCAACTTCTTCGGAAGTCATGCCACGCATATGATCCATTTTCATTTTTGCTTTTTGTTCGATCATGTTCTTGGAAAAATTAGTTTGAGTCAAACCTGGGCAAACCACAAGTACATCGATGTTGTCCTTGGCAAGCTCCGCTCTTAAGGCGTTGCTAAATCCCTGCACTGCAAACTTGCTTGCAGAATAGTCTGATCTGGCTGGAATACCTCTTTTTCCTGCGATGGACGAGATATTTACGATGGCAGCATGTGAGGATTTTTTAAGTTCGGGAATGAAAATTCGGGTGGTTTCTGCCAATCCAAAATAATTTACTTCCATGATTTTTCGAAGTGTTTCTGCGCTTCCTTCTGCAAAATGGCCAGTTGCCCCTACACCAGCATTATTCACTAATACATCCACTCCACCGTAATTGTTGAGCGCACATTGCAACATTGCGCTCCTGCCAGAAGCCTCGGTAACATCTGCCACCACTGTTGCCAGCGAACCCTTCATTCCGGGTTTTGCTTCTGAAGCGAGATCGTATAGAAGATCCGCGCTTCTAGCAGCTGCAACGACGTTCATACCTCGTTTTGCAGCTTCTAATGCTAGCGCTTTGCCAATGCCTTGGGATGCACCAGTGATGACAATTCTTAATCCTTCGAGATTTCTATGAGCCATGATTAAACCTTACAAATTTATAATAGTTTTCTAAAAGATAATAATTTCATTTTGAACAAATCCGCAGTTTTGCGCAATTACAGGGCATTAAACAATGTAAAGAATTTGCCAAAACAGTAACGATTGTACGCAAATTACCGATAATTACTGCCCCTTCACTGCACCTTCTTATATGAATATTCGGTAAAACTATTTCAATTTGCTCACTTGCGTCTTGCTTGATGCAATCACTTGTTGCAAATTAACAATCAAGGTTAAATATTGTTTTTGCAGGAGATTAATGATGAAGCGAACCATGGTGTTTGGATTTGTTGGTGTGGTTTTGGTAGCTGCTGTTGCTCTTTCTGAAAAGCCAGCCCTCGAAAAAGAACTTCAAATTCAAATCGGGGATAAAAACCCGTGGACTAGTTTGAAAATGAACAACGACCCTGATGACTTCCGCTTTGCAGTTGTCAGCGACCGAACCGGTGGTCATCGCCCTAAAATATTTTCCCAAGCCATGCAGCAAATCAATTTGCTTCAACCAGAATTTGTCATGTCGGTAGGCGACCTTATCGAAGGGTATTCCGATAAATCTGACAAGGTTGAGCAGGAATGGACAGAGTTCCAGTCCTATGTGAAAAAGTTGCAAATGCCTTTTTTCTATGTACCAGGCAATCACGACATCACCAATGCAATGCAGGAAAAGATGTATCGGGAAAAATATCGTGCGCCTTACTACCATTTTGTTTATCGAAATGTGCTCTTTCTTTGTTTAAGCTCTGAAGATCCACCTGTGAAAGGGAATGAAAATTCTTCCCGCTTCAGCAAAGCCCAACTTGATTACATGAAAAAAGCAATCGATGATAATTCCAAGGCCAAGTGGATCCTTACTTTCCTGCACAAGCCCCTTTGGAATGAAGCTTCTGTTGAACAAAATGGCTGGCTAGATTTTGAAAAACTTCTTGCTGGTAAAAATGCAACCGTCTTTGCTGGCCATGTTCATCACTATCAAAAGTTTCAACGAAATGGCATGCGCTATTACAGTCTTGCTACTACTGGTGGCGGAAGTAAGTTGCGTGGCACAGCCTATGGCGAATTTGATCATGTCGCCTGGGTAACCATGAAAAAATCAGGCCCTGTGATTGCCAACCTTCTTTTGGATGGGATTCTGGATGATGCGCTTCAAATTCCTGAATCGGATGAAACCGGAGTAGCTACAACCAAACGTAAACAAACCTTTATCACCAATGTAAAAGTGACGCAAAAAGGCAAGCCACTTAGTGAAGCAGAAGTCGTGTTTCATCAACCAGGGTTACCTAAAGGCGGAAGAATTGGAGATGGGATGACAAATCAGGATGGGGTTGCGAAAATTACAACTTATTCCGCATTTGATGGTGTGCCTGAAGGTGAGTACACTCTCACTGTTATCAAGCGTAGCCCCCGCACTTTGGATGATGGTAAAGCAGGGCCCAATATCTTGCCTGTGGGGTTATCCAAGGTGGATACTTCCACCCTTAAAGCTGTAATTAAAGCAGGCGATAACAATATCAACATTCCTCTGGATTAGGCGAGATGCCCAACCTTTTGTGGATGTTTGT
>CAMDHK010000147.1 GCA_945897965.1 Candidatus Kuenenia stuttgartensis
CATCAAAAGATTGGGAAGTGATACATTTAAAAAATTGCGACATGGGTATCTCTTGTATGAGAAAGGGTTCAACTAGCAGAATGTTACTGCGCAGGTAGATTTAGTACAAGTAAAACAATAATTAACAGGCCAAATCATCATTTTTTGAAAGTGGAATGAGCCAAATGCTGATGGCCCCAAGCAGGTAAATCAAACCACAAATTGCACCTATGTGCGAATAAGATCCGCCAAGAAAAACGAACAGAGTTCCAGCAAAAAAAACACCAATCGCAGTGACAAATCTGCCGACATTATAAGAGATACCACTCCCTGCAGCACGGACTCGAATAGGAAACAAAGCAGGAAGATAAAGAGGAAGCCATCCAAAAAAAAGAGTTGCAACAAAACCTTGGGCAAAAACGATGGGCAAAAAAGATACTTCCAAAGGCTTGGTTACCAGAAAGAGCAACAGTGTGAGAGTAGTTGAGCCAATACTAAAAATAAAATAAGAAAGCCTTCGTCCAAGAAATGAGGCAATCTGAGCTCCAAAGAAACTCCCCAAAACCGCTCCCACAGCCCACCACCCCTGGGTTACCGCCTTATATCCAGGATCGATTGCACCCCCAAGCTTGTCAGCCCATGGGATCATCCATTTGCTTGCAGCCCAAGCGCCAACCAATGGAACTGTTCCAAGGATAATGCCGGTCAAAGTCAAAATTAGCAAAGGAGGTTTGAACAAAAGTAAAAGTGAAGAACTGGAAACATGAGCGGGAACAGTTCTTTCATTCAATTTAAACGCAATCCACTTAGGAGAATCAGGAAGAAAAAAAAAGATCAAGATACCGAGAACTGCGGGAGCGCCCGCAAGATGAAATATCCAGCGCCAAGAATCTGGTGTGATATGCCAATGTTGAGCAATCTGGGACAGTAATAATATTCCGCCATTAAGTGCTGCACCCATTAATCCAGCAACAATAGGCCTTGATTTGTCAGGCCAACATTCTGCAACCAAAGCGACAGCATTGGGCCATACACCGCCTACACCAAGCCCAACCATAAAACGCAGGACTAGCATTTGCAAAGGCGTGGTCACAAAAGCCCCAAGCCCTGCAAACAAAGAGTAAAAAATAATGGACATACCAATTGCCCTTGCTCTTCCAAAGGTATCGCCCACCTGCCCAAGAAAAATCCCACCCACCGCAGCCCCCAGCATCAAACCCGCAGTATAACTTGCAAACCACTCTCCGCCCAATGACGCAGTGTAAGATCCTCCAAGTAAATCCTGGGTCACCGAAAGGGATGCCACGGGCATAAGACCAAGTTCAAATCCATCAAAAAGCATGGCTACAAACGCAGCCAGTAAAACCAATGATTTCTTTGCCCATGATAACTCGACGCTCATGAGCCTAAACCTTTGCCAAGAGATTCGATCACCTTTAAAATGGCACTGTTGTCCAAATCTCCCATACCCAACCTTTTGCCCCGCTCAAGAATATCGAAGTGAGTTTCAGAAAAAGGCAGGGAGATTTTCATCTCATCCGCAGCATCAAGCATCAACGAAACATCCTTCATGTGCTGGGCAAGTTTCGCCTGCGGTTCAAATTCTGCATTAATCATTTTTTCGCCCTTGGTATCCATGATACGGGAGTACGCAGCGCTTTCTCTCAGAAGATACAGAACCTGAACCAGGTCGAGGCCAAAAGCCTTAGCTAAAACAAGACCCTCTGCAAGTGCTGCCCGATTTAACCCAAGCACCAAGTTACTGACCAATTTAATCTGCGATGCGGTTCCTGAAGCCCCCGTATAAAAAACTTTCCTTGCAACCAACTTCAACAACTCTAGGGATTGTTCAAACGATTCCTTGCAACCACCCACCATTATCATTGCTTCGCCAGACGAAACCTGAACACTGCTTCCCGAAACTGTTGTATCGAGATATTGAATCCCCATAGCTGAAAGTTCTAAAGCAAGGGCGATAGTATCTTTGGGATTCCCCGTAGTGGCATCAAGAATTATCATACCCTTGGTAAGGCTGCTTAGATTTGCATGAACCACCTGATTTACAATCTTACTATCAGGCAGGCAGAGAAACACCACCTTGGAACTAGCAAAAACTTCTCCTGCGTCCATGGATTTCACAAAGGGGGGCGTCGTTAGAGAATCCATCCTCAATGGATCCCCATCAAAAACAATGGGCGAAATGCCTCCTAGAGACAATCTCAACGCTATCGCATTGCCCAACAACCCCACACCAATCAATCCTGCTGTTTTTAGTCCACCTTCCTTAATCATCGCACCCCCATGATAAAACTCTTTCATGCTAGATAGTGCACCAAGAACCATTACTTCTCAAGCTTTTTCAACTTAATCAAGATTTGTAATCAATAAAATTAAACACCCCCACATCCGGGGAAGTATAATAATAGAAGCCAATGTAAAAACTGATTTTTCTTGAAGAACCTTGCGAACACCGATGCAAACCATTCCAGCTAGGAAAAATCACTTGAGCGAACTGTTTGCCCTCGATCTTAGATCGCTAGGCCTGTTCCGTATTGGTATCGCCCTAATTCTGCTTTACGACCTTTTACTTCGCAGTTTCGAACTTTCGTTTTTCTATACCGACCAAGGGGCGACACCGCGTGAAGTGCTCTGGCATTCTCCGTTTCCCATGGGAGTCGTCTGGTGGATCAGCCCACACATGTTTTCAGGATCATTTGCCTGGCAGGCATTCTTGTTTGTTTTATCTGGCCTAGCAGGTGTTGCCCTGCTTTTGGGATATCAGACCCGCTGGGCCATTGCTATTTCTTGGTTTCTACTCATGGGATCACACGCACGCCAACCGATGATACTTCAAGGCAATGATGTGTTGTTGCGATGTGCACTTTTCTGGTCATTTTTTGTACCATTAGGTGCCCGATTCAGCCTAGACTCCCTTTCGAAAACCGCCGCCACTTATCATTCTAACCGTATTCTTTCTTGGGGCACCGCAGCAATCATTCTGCAACTCTGCATCCTTTACTTCAACGCAGCAATACCCAAGGTAAGCTACGAATGGCGTGGAGATTTCAACGCATTATATTATGTCCTCAACATGGATTATTTCACCAATCCCTTTGGTTACTGGCTATTGCAATACCCATCCATTCTGGTGCTTTTAACTAAAGCCACCCTTCTCTTAGAAATATCCATACCCTTTATCCTTTTAATGCCCTTTGGTAATGCCTACTTAAGATTAATAGCATTTGGAACAATGGTAGGTTTTCATCTGGGCATCTACATGTGCATGGATGTGGGCCTTTTTTCATTCATGTGCATAGCCTACTGGTTGGTATTTCTGCCCAGTTTATTTTGGGATATTATCGCCACTTTTATTCCATGGAAATTTCTTGGCTCTATCACAGAAGCCACTAGCACAGAAGCAAATGGCCCTGAGGTTCTTTCAACTCCAGGGCCACGCTGGTTAATACCCTGCCTGCTAATATTTGTGATGGTGATGAATTACCAAAGGTATTTAAACCCGCCCATGGTTTCGGATGAAGCATCGATAATGGACACCGCAGGCAGAATAACCGGCTTGGACCAATATTGGGCGATGTTTTCGCCAGGGGTTTTGAAAGATGGCTTGAAAATCTGGGCGGAAGGCACCAAAGCAGATGGCACCAAAGTTAATCTGTTTAATCCCAGCCAAGATAATCGATCAAGCGACAGGCGAATAGTTTGGGCTAAGGAAGATTCTTACGCCCGCAAAAGGTTTCTCATCTGGGGCCTTTATGAATTCCCACGAGATCCCTTCTCACGGGCCTTCTTAAAAATGATGTTAGAAGAATGGAACCAAACCCACAAAGCAGAAGAACAAATCGTTACTGCGCAAATTGTATCCCTTAAAACACAAACTTCACCACCCTATGAAACCCTTGAATCACCAACCAGCAACGAAAAAATCTTGATGCACTATATTCCCTAACCCAAAGACTAGGCAGCGATTCGAAGCGTCGTGGCTTGGGTAATTTTAACATTGGTAGTTTCTTCAATAAGAACTGCATGAAGTTTTTCGACCTGTGCTTTTAAGTCTGCAATTTGAGCTTCTAAAAATTTGTTCCTACCTTCGAGGATTTTAATCGATTCAAGGTTTAACATTTTATCTTGCTCAAAATGTTGGCGTATCTCATCGAAGTTGGTTTGAGCAACAGCAAGATCACCTGAGCGAATTACCAGTTCATTTTCCCTTTGGGCAAGTTCGCGGATCTGCCTTTCAAATACAACGGCGCCCGCTTGAAGATGATTTTTTCCCTCTTGAATCATGGTGCGTTCTTCCTCGAACCGTTGAGCAATAACCTTACGGATTTTTTCGAGCCTGCGGTCTGCGCCAACGCCATCCTTGCTGCCCGCAAGCACCTCAAGAGTCATCCTGCCTACCGCAAGTTCAGCCATGGCAAGGGATTGTTTTTGAAATTCGAGTTCATGCAATCGGTTTTGGTAATCTTTCCAGATGTTGTTTGCAGATAGACGGATTTCATCAAGACGAAGCTTTTCCTTTTGCAATTCATCGCGTTCTTTCAATCCTTTTTGGCAAAGCTCCTTGCGGGTTTCATGAGTCAACTGCCCAAGTTTTTCCATTGTTTCAGAACGCACTTCAAGTTCATGAATAAGAACATTGCGATCAGTCTCGTATGATTTCAATTGAAGGCTAAGCAAGGCTTGATCTGCCTCAATTTGTTTTCGCTGCAAGGAAAGCTGCTGTTCTTTGCAGAATAAACTTTCTTCTTTTTGAACCAGTGTAAGTTCCCATTGCTCGATCTGTTTTTGCTTACGACCCAGTTCATTGCCTGAAACATCAAGCTCTGCGAGAAGTCCGTTTTGTTCTTTTTCCCAAGATATTTTGCGCTGTTCCAGATTATGCCAGGCTTCCAACAATACCAACCGCTGATCATCCAGATGGCTCGCCATCCCTTCAAGCTGCACCATTAAAGAAGCTGCATCTGCAGGAATGTTTAAAATTGGCTGATGGTTAGCAACCGAATTTGAATTAGGCAAAGGCCAGGAACAATCAGGAAGTTTCTCACGCAGGTTGAGAATGCGTTTTTCCAAACCTTCTTCCTCGAGTTTGAGCCGGGTCAGATAGGTATTCCAGTGCTTTTCATTTTGCTCGAGAATCGATTGGTTTTGATCCAGTAAAGAAAACTTAGCTGAAAGTTCTTTCTCGCGGTGCAACAAATCAATCTCGCGGGTTGTAGCCTTGAGGGCGCGTTGTTGTTGTTCGCTGTCTAGCTGATCATAAGATTCTTTAAGTTTTCGATTTTCAGTTTCACAAGTAGATTGAAACAACTCTTGGGCAGAGGCCAGCGATTTCCGTTCCTTGACATTATGCTCATATTCTTTGGAAAGCTTTGCCATGGATTCATCGATTGCGGTGTTTCTGGTGGCAAGTATTGCAAGCTGCCTGCGTGCGATGGTTTTCCAGCGGGATTTAAGTTTGTTTCGAAGTTTTTCGTAGCGCTTTTGTGCAAAGCGAGCAGCTTCAGTTTGAGAAAGAAGATTTTCCTGCTGCACTTTCATGGTGCCAATGAGGGCGGTTTCTTGTTGCTTTAATTTACTGAAGCGCGATTTCAAATTCCGTTGGATCTGCACCTGTCTTAAATGTTTTTCTTGGAAATGCAATCCGAGTTGCTTTTCCTTTTCTTGAAGTATTTTTTCTAATTGCAACAAACGAAGTTCTTCCTGAAGAAGTGCGGATTGCTGCGCTGCCACCCCTGCGGCCTGCGCCCTTAATGCCTGCCTTTCTTCTTCGAGATGATCTTCGGGTGCTAATTTTTGCTGGGCCGACATCCCCGCTTCTGCGTACTCAACATAAAAAGAAAATGGGCCCACGGATAGCTCATCACCGGTATGTAATACCGCTTGTTCCATTGCTTCGCCATTTACTTTAACTTTATCGCAATCGTAAAGGTTACGAACCATGAAGCCGTGTGGTGTTTCAACAATTACACATTGAAGCTGCTCGACCTGTGGAGAATTCAGACGGATGTCGCAGCCTTTTTCCTCGCCCAAAAGGGTGACTGCACTCGTCAGGGTTTTTATCGTTCCCGGATTTTTACCATTAATCACTTTGAGAATGCACTGACCAGGCCTGCCATAATCTGCCTTACCAGCCATCGATTTAGGACTAGAAACTTGCATGCGTGATCTCAAAGTAAAAAAATTATCCACCAATGAAGTCAGCCAATAACATGGTCTTGTTCTTTTGTGAAGATGAAAAGTGAAAGTATGACGCTAACGATAAACCGGGGAACTTGAGAAGGCTTTGGGAATATGGGGAAACAGAAATCCCAAGCAGAAGATTAGCCACGGACGAATAAGCGGAAGCAGAAGCATTTGCCACGGATTAACACGGAATTTCACGGAAAAGACAGAAGCAGAGACACGGAATCAAAACACAGCATTTGATTTGGGTTGATGAATGTCTTCAAAGCCCATGGACTGCGCTCCATGGGTCTCTTGTTTTGTTATCTTGTAACCCTGCCGTTAGCTGACAAAGACGCCGCCGTTGTTAGCTGGATCGCCGCTGTAAAACGAGAACAGCAGATCCAAAGCTGGGAAGCTAAAGACATTAACTTGTGGGCCGCCGCCTGGGCCAGCGCCTGTGACAATATCTGCAATGCCATCGCCGTTGCCATCGTTGACTGCAACGCGAACGCCACCGGTAAAGGATTCTGCATAGGCCATGAACTGGGCAAGTAATGCGCCAGTAAAGGGGTCCCAGACTGCAACAACTGGCGCTCCGGTAGGGCCTGCTCCGGTAACGACTTCGAAGGTGCCATCATTACCGATATCGCCTACTGCAACGAAGATGCCGCCGGTAAAGGATGCAGGATATGCATACCATTGGCTGAGGATTGCGTTGGTTGCACCATCATAGACTTTAACATGTGGTGCGCCACCAGGGCCAGCACCAGTGACGAGGTCTAAGATGCCATCGTTGTTGAAATCGATGGATGCAACACTAACGCCGCCTGTGAAATCTTCTGCATAGGCGAAGAAGGATCGAAGGACATTGAGGTTTGCACCATTGAAGATGCGAACTTCTGGGCCACCGCCCGGGCCAGCAGATGCGATGATGTCTAAGATTCCATCTCCGTTTGTATCTTGTACTGCGACAAACACACCACCGGTAAAGGCTGGATCGAAAGCGAAGAAGGTTTCCATAACTTCGCCGGTTTGGGAGTTAAGGATTGCGATAGCTGGGCCACCGCCGAAACCTGCGCCAGCGATGAGTTCTGCAACGCCATCGCCATCGAAGTCGCCTGAGACAACTTTAACTGGGCCTTTAAATCCTGGGAATGGAACTGCGTTACCTGTTTCTGCACCGGTGACAGGATCATAAAGGGTGACCGTGCTAGATCCACCTGAAGAAGGTGGCGGTGGTGTTCCAGTGATCAACGGTGCTGTTGGTGTAGGCGTAGGCGTGGGTGCAGGTGGTGTTGGTGTTGGTGTAGGCGTTGGGCTAGGTGCAGGTGGTGTTGGTGCAGCAGTATAGGTGAATAAAGTGTTGCCAGTATTGGTGCCACCTGGTGTAGTTACCAAAACACTTTTATTAGCACCTGCAGTGCCTGCAGGTGTGGTTGCAGTGATGCTAGTTGCACTAACCACAACAACATTGGTAGCAGCAACGCCATTGATTGTGACAGCAGTTGCCCCGGTAAAGCCGGTACCTGTAATGGTGATGGCGGTGCCACCTGCGGTAGATCCACTAGTTGGGGAAATACTAGCTACGGTGGGTGCAACAGCGGGAGCAATCCCATTAAATTCGTAAGCGCCAATGCTGGGTGCGCTGGTAGATCGGGCATAGCCGCGCTGATCAAATGCATTGATGGGAGAAACATTACTTATGGCTGCATTGCCAGTGCCAATGGCAGGGCTGCCAGCACCCAAAGCCATGGTGAAGGTAGGGCCGCCATTATTTGCCAGGGTACTAAGGAGGGGATCGCCGGAAATGTTTCCCGAACCTGCTGGTAATGTACCATCTTCCACAAGGTTGTTGGAATTAGTGCCAATGTTGCCGTTGCCAGCGTAATCGCCACCGCTAGCACTGTTGGCAATGATGGTGTTGGCAATGTTGACACTGCCGTTGGTGTTCAAAGTGCCGCTGTTGAAGATGCCGCCGCCGTTTGTTGCAGTATTGCCTGAGAGGGTTGAATTGGTAACCGTGAGGGTGCTGCCACCGAGGGTGGCGTTGCTGTTGATGAATATGCCGCCGCCGCTATTGGTTGCAGAATTGCCAGAGATGGTGGAATTGGTAACCGTGAGGGTGGCGCCGGTAGTGCTGCCACCGTTGTTGGCATTGAAGATGCCGCCTCCGACGCTGTTTGCAGTATTGCCTGAGATAGTGGAATTGGTGACGGTGAGGGTGCCGGTATTGTTGGAGATACCGCCGCCGCCAAGGTTGGTGCTGTTTGAAATATTGCTAGAGATGGTGGAATTGGTGACTGAGAGGGTGGATTTGTAGTTGTAGATACCACCGCCGCCGAATGACTCATTGCCCGAGATGATGGAATTGGAGACAATAAGGGTGCCGTCATTGCGGAGGCCGCCGCCGTTTGCTATAACTTTCGCACCAGAAACCGTGACGCCTGATATAGATAAATTACCTCCATTGGCGACATATAAAATCCTGAAATTACGCTGGAGATCGCCATTATCACCACTAATGGTAAGCGAGGAAGCGCTTGGCCCGGTGATGGTCAGGGTGCCAACGGTAGTGCCTGTTCCACCAATGCCGGAAGCTGTTGCGCTAGCATTCAAAATAGTGGGCAATGCGGCGGTTAAGATAATGGTACCGGTTATGCTAAAATCAATGGTATCATTGCCGGGAGTGGCGTTGGCATCGGTAATAGCCTGCCGAAGAGACCCAGTACCTGAATTTGCTAAGGAAGTTACTTGGAAATTAGCTGGAACGATTCTGCCTTCAAGTTGGAGAAGTTGGGGGGGGGGCAGGCTCTTCGTGCTTTTCTATTTTGGGAGTTGCTAAAGAGCCTGCGGAAAGTATTTAAAAGCATGGAGAGAGTTCCTATACTAAAGCCGAAAAAAGAAGCAAATCGCCGAGCAATGTGCATCGGGAGGGCAGCAAAAATCTAAATCTAAGTGGCAGTAATCGGATGTGAGTCGATTAATACAAAGTGCATTTAAACAAGTGATAATAAAAGTATTACGATAATAAAAGTCATTTACAATAAAAATTAATATTGTATTTTACTTAAATAACCCAATGTTGCCAAATGTAGGGGCTGCAACTAATCTGCTTGATAGTAATATAGTATCTTTGAAATATTCAATATTTGGGATGAAGTTATAGTAATCAGAGTATTTTTAGCATTACTTAAGTCTTTATGTCGAGAAAGGAAATAAAAAGGCAGACCTACCCAGCGCAGTTGATGGGCTTGAGGGCAGTAAAAAGAAGAAGGTGATGAAGCGCGGGGGTAGCCCCTTCGGCAAACTCAGGGACCGGGAAATCTTTGCGGTGCGCCTGCATTGCCCTGAAGGGGCAAAATGTGATAGCCCAGGGCAACGCCCTGGGAAAATGGCCCAATAAAACCCCCAGCCCTGAAAGGGCGAAAGGCTTCGGTATCCGATTATCGCGCCCTTTCAGGGCTTATTTAATGGGGGAATGGTTACCCGGGGTTGCGCTCCGCTTTACCCCGGGCTATCACAGTTCGCCCCTTCGGGGCTTAGGAACCACCGCCCGTCATTATCAGTGTATGCTTGGAATCCATCGATATTAAATGCCAAGAATAAAACTCCGCATACGCGAAGTTGACGAAAGCGCGGGGCGACCCCTTCGGCAAGCTCAGGGACCGGGATTTCTTTACGGTCAGTGAGCTTGCCGAACTGCCCGTAAATGTCAGGGACCGGGAAATCCTTGCGGTATGCCTGCATTTGCCCTGAAGGGGCAAAATGAGATAGCCCAGGGCAACGCCCTGGGAAAATGGCCCAATAAAACCCCCAGCCCTGAAAGGGCGAAAGGCTTCGGTAGCTGATTATCGGGCCCCTTCAGGGCTTATTTGATGGGGGATTTATTACCCGGGGTTGCGCTCCGCTTTACCCCGGGCTATCACATTTCGCCCCTTCGGGCAACGCCGTGAAGGATTTTATGCCGCGATTTTATGGATGTCCTTGAGCTTTATCCTTTCGTCAACCGTCAGAGAGCGAAGATTGG
>CAMDHK010000148.1 GCA_945897965.1 Candidatus Kuenenia stuttgartensis
GATCCATTGTTTTGCATTATAATCATAGAAACCATTGCCTAGGTCGAAGTCCCATTTTGAACGGTCGATTTCTTTGCCTTCGAATTCATCGCTCCAAACCAATTTCCAATCACTTGGGTTGGAATCGAATGCATATGCAAAACTAACGATAGCAAAAGAAAGGATGATTGAACCAAGTGTTTTTCGCATGATTAAAGTGCCTATCGAAGTTTGGAACCTTTTTTGCCAGTGAGTGAATCACCTAGTTCTTCTCTTATTTTATCGCCCAGCATTTGTAGTTTTTTAACTACATCGGGGTTTTGGTCTGCAACATTTTTAGATTCAGTAATGTCTGCATCGAGGTCGAACAGGGAGAGTTCGATCTTGCGTGTTTCACTTTTTCCTGGTTTGCCATCGCTTCCACCTTCGATGATATGCAAATAAGGGTGGGGGAAATGTAATTTCCATTTGCCACTGGTAACCGCATGAAGTGCATCGCCCCAATAAAAATAGTAAGCCTCTTGGGGGCTTTTGGCATTAGGTTTCGCTTCGATAATTGCACTGATGTTCTTTCCATCAATTTTAGGTTCTGTCTGAACCATTCCACCTGCATAACCAACAAGTGTAGGCAGAAGATCGATGGTCATGGCGGGTTCATTGCTCGTAGTTGCAGCGGGAATTTTTCCGGGCCATCGTGCAACAAAGGGGACTCGTACACCGCCCTCAAACTCGGTTCCCTTGCCTTCACGCAACATCCCCTTCGAACCCGCATGATGCCCGTAGGAAAGCCATGGGCCGTTATCTGAAGTGAAAATCACGAGGGTGGTTTTATCCAAGGAATGTTTCTTGAGGGTTTCAAGAATGGTGCCAACGGAAGCATCAATTTCCTCGATGACATCTCCATAAAGCCCATGGTTACTCTTGCCTTTGAATTTTTTTGAAGCGTAAAGAGGCACATGGGGCATTGAATGGGGCATGTACAAAAAGAAGGGTTTATCTTTATTCGCTTCAATGAACTTCACACCGCGATCGGTGTACCAGCCAGTTAATTTTGATTGATCAGGGTTGAGTTCCAAAACCTTGTCATCTTGGCGTAAGGGTAAAGGCGGAAAGTTTTTTGCAGTGGGATGATTGGGCCACATATCGTTCGAATAGGGCAAGCCGAAATAAGTGTCAAACCCATGGCGTAATGGTGAGTATTGGGATGAATCACCCAGATGCCATTTACCAAAGATGGCTGTGGAATAGCCAAGCTTTTTAAGATGTTCGGGCAGAAGGTTTTCTGCATCTTTGATACCGTTTTTTGAATTAGGGCCAAGGGCTCCAAGGATACCAACACGATTTGGATAACAGCCGGAGAGAAGAGCCGCACGCGAAGCAGAGCAAACTGCCTGGGGCACATGGAAGTTCGTTAGCTTAATGCCCTCGCGAGCAAGGGAATCAATGTTGGGGGTGCGAATCTTTGTTGATCCAAAGCAGCCTAGATCTGCATAGCCCAGATCATCTGCAAATATAAGCACGATATTCGGGGGCTTTTCAGCACTCCAAAGTAAGCTGGTGAAGAAAAATCCAAGTAGCGCAAGGGAGTATAAAATGATGTTTTTCATGAACTTATCAATACCAAATATCTTCGCACAAAGCAAAAAAGAACATGCAAAATTACTCTTGAATCAAAATGGTAAGGTGCAATTTCTATGCAGTTTGATTAAGATATGTTGATGATAAAAATAAGGGAATGGATGATGAAAGTTACCCAGATAATATTACTTTTAGTAATGATGTTCCCGCTATTTTCTAGTTTGCTTTTAGCAGATGATAAAGCTGATTGGGTTCATGTGGGAAGTCTTGCAGGGAAATTACTCGGCCCACCACGCGATGGGAAAATTCGTATCAGCCTTGCTCATCAATTTGGCGAAATAGATAGAGACATGGCTTTGCGTGCAGAAGTTTTACGCAAGAAGTTGCTTGAAACGAGACAAAAAGGAATGGGGTTACCCAAGAATTCCCCAGCTCGGGAAGAGGCTGTTCAAGAATTAGAAAATGGCCTTGCAGATCTGCAAGTGCTTCGATCCAAAATATTATTGGTGCACCAAACAGGCGATGTGCTGGAGTTGGTACTTCGCAATCCTTGTAATGTGCGGAGTACTTTTCCACCCGGTGGTTTTTTTGATGAGAAAGGAAATATCAGGGTTTTCACCAAGAAAAGTGTTGCTGAGATGCGAGGGCCATTGAAACTCCCAGGATTCGCATCAAGCTTGGAAAAATGTGACGAAAGCACCTCGGTGTTGGTATATGTTTACAAGAAGAAGCCACTTCCCAAAGGGCCCAACCCAAAACCGGATTTAGAACAGTTTGACCTTTTTGCTGGCTTGATCATCATTCTAGATGCGGAATAATTTTAAATAACTTGTTTTTAATACTTCTTTGATTTAAACTATTAGAAGAATTTTCTTTTCAAGAAGTAACACACATGACTATCAAAAAAGCATTTACCCTGATAGAACTTTTGGTTGTTATAGCTATTATCGCCATTCTTATAGGGCTTTTATTGCCCGCAGTACAAAAAGTTAGGGAGGCAGCTGCAAAGGCACAATGCCAAAATAACCTTAAACAGCTTTCGCTTGCGATGCATAATTATCACTCCACATTTAATTCATTTCCATTTGGTGCAAAGAACAACCGTGGCGCAGATCCTGTTCCTGGCCCGGGTGGTTGGTATGATGATTATGCTTGGTATGTACCGGTCGGGCCTTATATCGAGCAGGAAGCCTGGTATAAGATGTTCGATTTCAACGCATCTTACAGCGATGCCAAGCACTATAGCGCTAGGCAAGCAAAAATCAAAACCCATGGCTGCCCTTCGGATGGGCTTAAGGAAAATGAATGGGCTATTAATACTTGGGCAAGGGTGCGTGGTAATTATGCGGTTAATTGGGGCAATACCAACTATGGTCAAACTACCATGGCAGGAGTTGCTTTTGTGGGAGCACCTTTTACTTTTAAGTTTGGGAAATCTCTTACCAGCATTTCTGATGGCACCAGTAATACCCTGATGATGTCTGAAGTGATTGCACAAGAAAATGTTTCCGGAGGTTGGCAAGGGCCCATAAGCGAAACAACACACTCCGTAGGAGGTCAGGGAATTAATGGGTGGTACCCGCCCAATTCTAAGAACTTTGATGAAGTTAGCAGAATGTGTCCGCCTACAGCAGCCCTTAATGGCATCCCGGGTTGCACACTTATTGCTGATATCTTTCAGCAGGTTTTTGTCAGTCGTAGTAAGCACTCAGGCGGGGTTAGTTCTTCTATGTGTGATGGTTCTATTCGCTTCATAACAAACAATATAGACCCAACTGCTTGGAGAAGTATTTCTTCTTCCCAAGGTGGAGAAGTTTACCAGCCATGATTAAAATCAGTTGGTTTAATTTAACCTTGCTATGTGCAACTATAATTTCAATGGGTTGTGGAGAAGCAGATCCTGTTTTTCCTTCAGCAAAACTTGAGGGAACAATAACCATCAAGAGCCAGACAGTTGAAAAGGGAACTCTTCAAGTCATATCCAAAGATAAAGTTGGCTTGGTTGCCCAAGGTCAGATTACTGATGGAAAGTTTATGATTCCAGACGCCCCGCTTGGCGCGGTTACCATTATCGTACGGGCTACCAAAACTACCGGAAAAATGATCAAGGAATACAGTTCCGAATACCCCGAAGTGATTAATATTATTCCAAAGTCTTACCAACAAGGTATACCCTTCACCGTCAAGAAAGAGGGCGAACCTCTCGTGCTTAATTGGAAGTAACCGCTACTTCATAAGTTTTTCAATAATATTGCGCGTGATGGCAATGGTCGATGGATCCTTCCCTGCCAAGCCATGTGCCCAATCCGTGGTGCCTACGGTGATTACGGTACCATTGTTGGAATAAGTGCCTATTACTGCATTTCCTGTTCGGCCTTTTTCCCAGCGTTCATACCATTCGCAATCATCAGGGTGCCACTTGGCTGGAGCAGTTGCAAGAATGGAAAAGTTTTTGGGTGTGCCATCTGAAAAAGTTGGGAAGGGTAAGCCCTCTTTCCAAATAAGTTCACAGCCATCACATTCGTAACCAACGATGGTATCTTTGCCACCAAAGGTGGAATCTTTTTTCATGTTGGTGCTTTGAAAAATCCAATGCTCAGGCCGATGCACCGTAAAAGCAGCAGAGCCGTCCATGAACTGCCCATGGCTGCGATGGTACCCGCCATAAAGAAACCCAACGCCTGTGAGGGTGTTTTCTGGTCTCTTTAATAAATGATGACTCCAGAGCGATGATATTAGTTTAGGGCCGCCTTTTTCAAAAAGAGGATCATCACGAAATGCCTGCTTATAACAAACAAGGGCTTTGCCTGAATCCTCTGAACGCACCTGCCAGCAGCAGGTATTACCACTAAAGAAAGCGACATTGCCGCCGTTGGAAATATATTTTTCAAGGTTATCGCGCATGGGAGTGGACCAATATTCATCATGCCCTACACTGAGAACGAGTTTGTAGTTCTTTAGTATTTCGGGGTGATGTTCGAGATCGCTGTTGATTGCATAATCAAAAACAAACCCAGCTTCCTCGGCCCATTTGATGAAGGGATATTCCCAAGAACGAAACTGACCAAGCATGGGGCGTTCAAAAGAAACCCGCCTACCTTGCACTTTATATTTCCCATGAAATGAATAGAGACTGTACCCGCCCCAGTTGCAGTAGGCGTTATAGGTATTCGTGGAAAGCTGAATTAGAATCTTAGAATCTTTACCAGGATTGGCATTTCGCACTACAAAGAACGCTTCGCTAGTAAGAACCTTACCTTCTTTATTTTTTACACTAAGAGTTGCATTGTAATAACCGGTGCGCCAATCTTTGGGTATTTCAAACCCGAATGATTCTTTCCAGTTGCAACCATGCGAAGAAGCATTATCAGGAACCATCTGTTCCGAACAAACTAAATCTGTTTTGGTAAGCACCACTTCACGCTTGGCGCCAAGCCTTGCAACTTCGAATCCGAACGATGAGGCTTTTGAGGAAACCCGCAACGAAACTTTTTCTCCGGGAAGATAACTAAGCCTATCAAAGTATCCTTCGATTGCTGGCCTTGCTGCTGCAGGAGTTGGAAGCAATGGCTTTAAAGTAGGCAGCATCACCTGAGCTTGGCGCATAAATCCAAGATCAGTTGGGTGTGAACTATCAACGGTTGCTTCCCCATCATCGCCCATCAGTGGTTCACCCGGTTGAACAAATAATCCGGTGATTCCTCGATCCTTCAGCCTTTGAACAGCCTCGGCGTGTGCTTTGCGATTGCTTTCATTTTTTTGCCTTACGCCTGTAAGTATGCTGGCATTGGTGTAGGTTCGATCTTCCACCAGAAGAATTGGCGTTAGAGGTTTTGCTTTTCGTAATGCAATTACAAAAGGTTCAAGTCTTTCGGTGATGCGCTTAGCATCAAGATTAGGTAGGCAATCCAGCACATAAACCGAGGCATCAATTTCAGCAAACAGTGGAACAAACTCTGGGTCTAGTGTGCCATTGCCTGAAAAACCAAGATTGATAACAGGGCGATCCAACATACGATGCAGAATATTAGTGTGCACCATGCCTGGTCTGGAAGCGCAACCACCCTGGGCAATGCTGGTGCCATAATACACAATCGGCTGGATCAAATGAGCAGCGCGAGGCGGTGCTTTTTCTAGCATTGCACCTTTGCTAACACCAATCTTGACTTCTTTGACACCATTATAAAGCGGTAGATAAAGCAAATACTCGCGCTTTCCTTTGGGAAGCCCGGTTGCAAGTGCAGCTTTGTTGGTTACTGCGGAAGGCCTGCCATTGGCCACCCATTTCCAAGCGCCTTTATCATCGCGCGCGTAAAGATCCAAACCGCTAACACCAGTTGCGGGCATATGGGGCATTGCCAGATTGGGAGATGTTAAAGTCCATTGGGCATGAATTTCAGAAGAGTCAGTGATAAACCTGCAAGCCAAACCAGCGCTATTTCTGGATAGGCTCCACACGGGTGGGCGCACTATTTTTTCAACGCTTTTGGGAAGTCGATCGTAGGGAGAAAGAGTTTCTTTCCATCCTTGGTTTTCGAGACCGATCTCTGCAGCTTCTTTCCAAATTAATTTGTCGGCTTCGGCTTGTTGAAATAAAAGGCTGAGAAATAGAAACGCTTTAATGCTTAACATCGTAAAACCCTCAAGAAAGTAGGAATGATTAAATCATCAACTAAGAAGAGGCCATGATCAAGCAAGAAAAAGGTTTGGATCTACTTCAAATTATAACTGGACATTTATAATTGGCATTTTTATGATGCTTCTGTCTAATAACCATAAAGAATAAAGGATCGCCCCATGGCTGAAATAGAATTGCCTGAAAAATTAAGTGATTCGAACAACCCCTTGGATTCATGGGTTGGATTGATGGTCGTGATCATTGCAACCTTCATTGGTATTTGCAATGTGAAGGATGATAATATTGTACAGCAGATGCAGTTAAGGCAAGTGGAAAGAAACGATAGCTGGGCATGGTTTCAGGCAAGGAACATTCGCCAAGCAGTGTATGAAGGAGTAGCTGCGGAATTAAGCGTGCCACAAGCCAACGAAACTCCGGAGATCAAATCATTCCGCGAAGCAAAATCAGAAGAGTTTCGAATGAAATCTGAATCGCAGGAAAAGAAAGCGGAGAAACAAAAAGCGGAGGCTGAAGAGGCACAACAAGGTTACGATAAACTCAATGAAATGGACGACCAATTCGATCTTTGTGATGCAGCCTTGGCTGTCAGTTTAGCTTTAATGGGCGTAACCGCATTAACCAAGAGGTGGGGGCTTTTCTTTTTCGCCCTCATTCCTGCAATAATTGGTTTCATCATGGGCATTGCAGGTTTTTGTGGATGGGATACCAACTTTGCAATGATCAAGTCGATCATAAAAATATTATCGTAGCCTTGATTAGCCGTTAGCGAGATCAGATTCTCGTTGGAAATTCTGCATGAGTTCAGTTTCGTCAAGACCATACTCATCCAATGAATACTTATGGATGCCATGCCTGTGCTGCGTTCGTTTTGCTAAATAACTTTTCAGCTTTTCGTCCATTCCATTAGGAATAGGAATGCTGAAATGATTTAGTATTTTATGAACTGTATCAACAGGATTACTAACCAACTTTTTATAGGTGATATCTAGAAATGGGGTTGAGGCAGCAGGCCAAGCATCTCGAGTGCGATAACCTACATCCAGCATTTGTTGCAAATGTTTCATCATTCCTGGGCCTATTAATTTTAAATCTTGCGTAGGCAAACAAACCATTCGGATCATCGCAGTAAGGCTTGCCATGGAAGGCATACATTCCAAAGGATTGCGATGCGTGAAAACTATACGAGCGTCAGGGTATACAACCAAAAGTTGAGCCAAGGATGCTATATGTGCTGGGCCTTTTAAAAACCAAGTTTTCTCTTCTCTGTTGAAAGAAAGCGCTTGAAGGTGTTTCTTATGCAAGGTGTAACTATCACCAAAATTTGATGCGAAAACATATTGGAAATAGTCTGGTGCATAAACCAATTGGCAAAACAACAATGCATAAAAAGAGGACATCAAGAATGGGTTGCATTCCTCTGGTTCCATGGTGCCCAATTCATGCGCCTTGATAAACTCGGGTGATAACCAGTTTATACCATCGATTTGCGCCTGCGCTGTTTTCAACTGCTGTTGTACTTGTTGGGTTGTAGCGAGGCATTGGGGCACGGGCAGTTGATGGGTTTCCCAATTTTGCAGAGGCCGGAGTGTCGATACTTGTGAAAGCAAGCCTTGAAGAAAAGTCGTTCCAGTTCGAGGTAACCCGATGACAATCAAAGGAGCATGGATAGGAACATTTTCTACTTCTGGGTACTTCTTTAGTACATGATGCAGGTTAAGGCGGTTCTTAAGCGAGGAAAGAATCATTTGAGAATAAACAAAACGGCCTAGAGTGTCTGTTTGATTATGGGTTATAAAATCTTTGATAAGAATATTCAAAGGTTCTAGAAAGTGATCTGGGCCGAAATCATCCAGCCCGGTTTCTCGAATCGCTTTTTTTAAAAGATGCTCTAACTTAAAACTTGCGCCTTGCCAACCTAAGAGAGATATCAAACCAAGAGCGCCTGAAGCATAGCGACGCCACCAGACAGATTTTCGTATTAAAGCCATGTGCCTCTTGATTGGTATTAGTTAATTTTGACAAGCTTCATCGAAGAAGTGTCGAAGTAGGCTTCGCCCTTTAAAGAGCGCATTTCCAAGACCAAAATAATTTCCTTGGGTGCTGCGACATCAAATTCAAAGGTCATTTTCTCCCAGCCTGTTGATTCAGAAATATACTTCGTTTTTTCGCCACTAGCTAGGCGCAATCCGACACCCGAATTCGGTTCGTTACGGTTTTTAACATTCACTGCTTTTGCAATCACTTCAACCCTATATTTGCCTGGGTCCAAAGCAACAGGCTTGCGCCAGCAACCTACAGAATCAGCAGAGCTGCGGATATATAAGCAGGTTTTGTCTTCGAAGGAAGATTGGAATAAAAGGGAAGGCCCTTTTTCTAAAGCGGGCTTCCAACCAGAAAGAGTCACTGTTTTATCTGGCCCGAAAATAGGTGGGCCTGCAGGCATTTCTCCAATCAACTTATCAAGAACCTTGCCTCTTTCCGTTAGTCTTCTTTTCATATCTTCACCACCGCCCTTGATATCTTTCAAAGGCTTTAATTTTTCCACAACTTCATCGATCCGTTTATTCATTTCAGTCAATAGAAAAGCCTGGTTATAAACCTTGCGCAGGGCATCGTTATAACGCCAATACATTCCAGGGCATTGCATCAGGGCGTTGGCGAGAATGCAGCTCATTTCCCGGAGGTTGAAATTTGGATCACCAAACATCTGATCCATTCCCGCAACCAGAAAGACGGCTTTGTTTCCTTTGGAAGGATCAAAATAAATCCGATAGTTATTGCGATTGCGATTGTAGCCATCCCAATGTGCTGTGATCTGTTCCAATGCGATGAAAGTCCAGAAAGCATCGATATCGACCAAGGCTTCTAGCAACAATAATCGCTTGGCTGGATCGGGTTCTTTGCAAGCTACTACGAGTGTTTTTAAAGGTGCTTGCTCATCCTTCTGCCCCTTTTTCCCAGTAAGCAATTTCTTAGGTTGGTCGAGGTCTTGACAAAATCCACCATCGTAAAGATTACCATCGGGCGATCCAAAATTGCGCTTGAGAAAAGTTCGATCCAATCCCTCCAACAAAACATAAAGTCCTAAATCACGATTGTTCAACTTAACCATGGCATGGGTCGCCCGGCCTGTGGGTAAACCAGAATTTCGTGAAAGTTCCCTGCAAATGAGTTCGTTGAGATAAGAGCCATCTTGCACAGAGTTATTAAGATGAAGTTTATCCAAGCCATAGAACTTTTGGCCATCCACAAATTTATCAAAGTTAAGCGAAAGCGCAGGGCGATCTTCTAACGCACGGTAACTGCCCGCTGCTCCTTTTAAATGAATCCCCACTTTTGTGTAAGTCTGCCCACCTTCAACTTTGATAGTGCAGGGCACATAAGTGCGGTCTGCCATTTTCAACGCCTGTATTTCTTTTGGTTCTATCTCGATTGAAATGCGTAGTACATTTTTCGATGCGAAAAACTCTACCGATGGATCGGGCTTTGCGGGTTTTACAGCCTTGGCTTCGGCCTGCCCAAACAGGCTTAATAATAGCATCCAAGTAATAATCATAGAACTCCGTCCTTCCTAAACTTTATGGTGCCTGTTTGCCTAGCGATTGTCAAGCAATCCCTATTTAGGAAGTTTGGGTTTCACTAGTTCATTGGAATCTTTTTCGTGTGGATATTGTGCTTTTTGTGTTTCCATCCTTGTAATTAATTCTTGCATCATTCGCTTTAGTTCCACTGGATTGGTGGTTGAAAGATTCTTTTGTTCAAATGGGTCTGAAGCAAGATCATACAACTGATAATTCGAATTCTCTGAAACCTCCGAAGGAAAATAATGATAGATGACTTTCCAGTTGCCATTGCGGTAGCTGGTGAAGTAATCCGTACGGTGTGGCGCATGCGGATAATGCATCAGGAAAACTTCCTCTCTGCCAGTATCGCGATTCCCT
>CAMDHK010000149.1 GCA_945897965.1 Candidatus Kuenenia stuttgartensis
GATTTTATTTAGGAACCTAATCATGCCAGTTATTAAAAAGTTGTTGGTTATTGTTGCACTCATGGGCTTTCTGCCCTTGTTTGCTCGCTCTGAGGAAAACGCTCTTTCTGATTCAGAAAAAAAAGCAGGTTGGAAATCCCTCTTTGATGGGAAGACAACCAAAGGTTGGCGCAACTACAAGAAACAAGAAATCAGCAATGGTTGGCAGGTTAAAGATGGTGCATTAACTCGTGCGGATAAAGGTGCGGGCGATATTATCACTACCGAAAAATATGAAGAGTTTGAGCTTTCGCTGGAATATAAGATTTCCAAGGGTGGAAATAGTGGCATCATGTTTCATGTGATTGAACAAGCTGGGCCACCTTGGCATTCAGGCCCTGAAATCCAGATTCAAGATAATGTTGATGGGCATGACCCACAGAAAGCAGGCTGGCTTTACCAGCTTTATCAGCCAGCAAACGATCCTAAAACTAATAAAACCATCGATGCTACCAAACCTGTAGGGCAATGGAATCATGTCAACTTGATCATTGCCAAGGATAAATGCGAATTGAACATGAATGGTATTCGATATTGGACTTGCAAGCTTGGCAGCCCTGATTGGAACGAAAAACTTGCTAAGAGTAAGTTTGCGAAGTTAGAGATGTTTGCCAAAGCGGGTCAGGGTTTTATCTGCCTTCAGGATCATGGCGATATGGTTTCATATCGCAATATTAAGATTCGAACTTTGAATAGCGCTGCTCCGATTGTGGATCCTGTTGATGGGAAGAAAAATGTTTCATTGGCTCCTGGTTTTCCCAATGTAAAGTGGTTGGGTTGGGAAGAAGTTGATGAAAAGGGTAAAGTTCAGCCTTTAAGGCCGATTATTATTACCAATCCTGGTGATGGTACGAATCGGGTTGTTGTTGCTATGCAGCAGGGGCAGATTCATATCATTCCGAATAATTCTAAGGCGGAGAAGTCCAAGATCTTTCTGGATATAAGTTCCAAGGCTCGTTATATCGATAAAGAAAATGAAGAGGGGCTTTTGGGTCTTGCGTTCCATCCCGATTATAAAAAGAATGGCGAATTCTTTGCCTATTACACAGTGAAACATACGCCACATTTGTGTGTGATTTCTCGATTCAGGGTTTCCAAGGATAATCCTGATCAAGCTGATCCTGCCTATGAAGAAGTGCTGCTTGAAATCCAACATCCTTTTTGGAATCACAAGGGGGGCACGCTTGCGTTTGGCCCAGATGGGTGCCTTTACTGTGCGATTGGGGATGGTGGCGATGGTAATGATCCCTACAACAACGGTCAAAATCTAGGTACTCTTTTAGGCAAAATCATTCGTATCGATGTTAATAAAAAAGATACGGGTATGAAGTATTCGATTCCTAAGGATAATCCTTTTGTGGGCCAGAAAGCTGCACCAGAGATTTTTGCCTACGGACTTCGCAATGTATGGCGCATGGCTTTTGACAAATCCACAGGCAACCTTTGGGCTGCAGATGTTGGTCAGAATCTGTGGGAAGAAATCAACATTATAAAGAAGGGTGGAAATTATGGTTGGGCTATTCGTGAAGGTGCCCACCCCTTTGGGAATTATGAATCTAAATCGGCCCAACCTCTGATCGATCCTATTTACGAATACGATCATCGGGTGGGCAAGTCTATCACCGGTGGTTTTGTTTATCGGGGTAAAAAGATTCCCGAGCTTCAAGGGCACTACCTTTATGCTGATTATATTTCGGGAAAGGTTTATGCCTTGAATTATGATAATAAAACCAACAAGGTCTTGGGTAATTACTCTATTCCAAGCCCGATGTTTCCCATTATTACCTTTGGTGAAGATGAGGAAGGTGAAGCATATTTCGCAGTGGTTACCGGCAACGGTAAAGGTATCTACAAGCTATTACCAGGCGAAGCCGCAACTTCAAAAGTTTCTGCCACTAATTCGGTTGTAGAACCTTCCACTGATTTTAATGGGAAGCAAGAACGCTTTGGCAAACTTAAATATATGTTAAGCAGGCTTAAGAAGTAAGCAGGCTGAACCTTTCGGATTTTTAAATATGAACTCGATTAAAGTTGCAGTTGTGGGAACCGGTTTCATGGGGTGGGTTCATATCGAGGCCCTTCGAAGGCTAGGCATCGGCATCTCGGGTGTGCTTGGTTCGAACCCCGAAAAAACCAAAGCCTTTGCCCTAAAAACCGGTATCCCAAAAGCCTATGCTTCTTATGAAGAAGTGCTTGCAGATACTAATGCTGGTTCTGTTCATCTGGGTGTTCCCAATAAGTTTCATTTTCTGATGGCGAAGCAGGCATTGGAAGCTGGAAAGCATGTACTTTGCGAAAAACCTCTCGCAATGAACACAGCAGAATCTGCTGCTTTGGTTGCGATAGCTGCGAAGTATCCCAAACAAGCAGCGGGGGTTAATTATAACATCCGGTATTACCCCCTTTGCATCGAGGCTAAAGATCGTATCCGCAAAAAAGAGCTAGGCAATATCTTTCATATCACAGGAAGTTATTCTCAGGATTGGCTCCTGCATGATACCGATTACAACTGGCGCGTGCTTGATTCTGAAGGTGGGGAACTTCGTGCGGTTTCAGATATTGGTACCCATTGGCTCGATCTGATTTATTTCATTACTGGGCTTGAGGTGGAATCGGTTTGTGCAGATTTGCAAACCGTTCATCCCGTTCGTAAACGGCCCAAGGGCGAGATCGCAACCTTTCAGGGTAAGGGCCAGGCTTTTGTTGATACCGAGAATATTCCGATCACCACGGATGATTATGGATCCATTCTTTTGCGTTTCAAGGGTGGGAAGAAGGGTTTGCTTTGGGTTTCGCAAGTTAGTGCTGGGCATAAGAACTGCCTGAGATTTGAAATTGCAGGTTCAAAGCAAGCAGTCAATTGGAATAGCGAAAAGCCCAACGAAATCATATTCGGAAATCGTGATAGGGCGAATGAGATTTTGCTTCGTGATCCTTCGTTGCTTGGAAATGAAGCGAGAAAGTTTGCAGACTATCCGGGCGGGCATGACGAAGGTTATGATGACTCCTTCAAGATGTGCTTCAGGGGTTTTTATGATGCAATTGCATCTGGAAAAACAGGCCCCGATTCGCAATATCCCACCTTTGCAGATGGGCATCGTGAAATCGTTTTGTGTGAAGCAATCCTTCAAAGTCATCGTGAACAATGCTGGATTAAAGTGAAAGAGTAAACCAATGCAACTAGGATTTGTCAGCGCAATCGTCCCGGAGTTATCTTTGGAGCAAGTCTTTAAGCTCGCCAGCGAAGAAGGTTATGATTGTGTGGAATTAATGTGCTGGCCTGTGAGCAAGGCGGAACGCCGTTATGCTGGGATTACTCATGTTGATGTGACTGACTTTGATAAGAACAAAGCGATTGAGGTTAATGCTCTTGCTTCGCAGTATAAGGTGAAGATTAGTGGTTTGGGTTATTATCCCAATCCTCTGTCTCCTGATGAGACAGAGGCAAATACCGCCTGTACTCACATTAAAAAAGTAATCGAGGCAACTGCGCTTTTGGGCATCAAGCAGATGAATACTTTTGTGGGAAGAGATTACACAAAAACAATTGATGAAAACTGGCCTCGTTTTCTTGCGACTTGGAGGCCTTTGGTTGAGTTTGCGGAATCATTGGGAGTACGCATCGGTATTGAAAACTGCCCGATGTCGTTTGGTCGGGATGAATGGCCTGGGGGTAAGAACCTTGCGATTTCCCCTGCGATATGGCGTAGGATGTTTGCTGATATTCCGAACTCGAACTTTGGTTTAAACTTTGATCCTTCGCATTTTCCTTGGCAGATGATGGACTATCTCAAGCCGCTCAATGAATTTTCCAAGCGTATTTTTCATGTGCATGCAAAGGATGTGCGGGTTGATAGAGATCGCATTGATGAGGTGGGGATTCTTGCATACCCGAAGGAATATCATGTGCCCAAACTGCCCGGGATGGGCGAAGTGAACTGGGGGAAATTTTTCTCGGTGCTGGGCGATACGGGCTATGATGGCCCTGTTTGTGTTGAAGTGGAAGACAGGGCTTATGAAGGTTCTTTGGAATCACGCAGAGCTGCGCTTACGCAAAGCCATACTTTCTTGCGTAACTACATTCCAAGGCGCAAAGTTTAATGCCCGCGAATCAAATACTTGCTGGGATTGATCTTGGTGGCACCACTATTACTGCGGGGCTGGGCGATCTCTCTGGCAATATTTTGCTGCAGCGTAGCATTCCTACACTTTCAGAAAATGGGCCTGATGATGTTCTTTGCAGAATGGCTTCCCTTGTAAAAAATCTGGCGGACGAAGTTGGCTATAAACCAAGTGCCCTTGGTATTGGGATTCCCGGCTTAGTTGATCCTACACTTGGCAAAACCTTGTTTCTACCAAACATGCACACTCAATGGCGGGGCGTTTGCATTCGTGAAATACTTGAAAATTCATTGGGGTATTCGGTTCGTATTTTGAACGATGTTCGTACTGCAACATTAGGTGAGATGAAATTCGGGCTGGGGAAAAATGTTTCCAACATGGTTTTCTTTTCTTTGGGCACTGGCATAGGTGGCGGAATAGTTATTGGCGGGAAACTTCTGCTTGGTCCCTTGGGTTCTGCAGGGGAAATAGGCCATCAAACCATTCTTCCCAATGGGCCTTTTTGCGGGTGTGGGAACCAGGGTTGCTTAGAAGCGCTATGTAGTGGGCCAGCAATCATAGCGGAGGGCGTTCGGCTTTTTAAAATCGGGCAGGCTCCGAAGTTGGTTGGTATTTGCGCCAACGATATTAGAAATGTTTCGCCGGAAACTATGGTACAGGCTGCGAAGGAAGGTGATGAAGCTGTGAGTGCTGGAATATATCATATTGCAACTCTTCTTGGCATTGGTGTTGCCAACATGGTAACTTCGCTGCATCCGGAATTGGTGGTGCTGGGAGGCGGGGTTTCAAAAATGGGAGATTTGCTTCTTGCGCCTGTGCGAAGTGTTGTTAAACAGAGGGTGCGGATGTTTCCAGTCGATGATGTTCGGATTGAATTATCATCGGTGGGAGAGGGCGCAGGGTTGTTGGGTGCGATTGCACTTGCGGATTTTAAAAACTTAGGAGTTGGAACTGATGAGCTACACTTATAAAGATATTTCAAAGATGATCGATCATTCTCTTTTGACCCCGACCCTCACGGTCCAGGAATTGGAAGCAGGGATTGCCCTTGCGATTGATTACGATGTTGCAAGCATTTGCATCATGCCTTATTACCAGCGAAGGTGTGCGGATTTACTCAAGGGCACAGGAATCAGGGCAAGTACTACCATTGGGTTTCCACATGGTGCAAACACTACTGCAATAAAAAAGATGGAAGCTGAACGAGCCATCGCTGATGGGTGCGAAGAACTTGATATGGTTGTGAACATAAGCCAGGTGTTGAGCCAACGCTGGGATTATGTGCGCGAGGATATTAAGGTGGTTATCGATGTTGCTCATAAAGCAGGTCAAAAAGTGAAAGTGATTTTTGAAAACAGTTTTTTGAAGGATGAGCATAAGATCAAGCTTTGTGAAATCTGCAGTGAATTGAAGGCGGATTGGGTGAAGACTTCCACGGGGTATGGTTCAGGCGGGGCAACCATCGATGATTTGATTTTGATGCGCAAGCATGCTGCCCCTTCGGTTCAGGTTAAAGCAGCGGGTGGCGTGAGGGACTTTGCAAAAATGTTGGAAGTGCGCGCTTTGGGGGTCAGCAGGGTTGGTGCTAGCAGAACCAGAGAAATGCTGGAAGAGTGCAGAAAAGTAATGGGACTACCCGTTTTGCATGCCGTACCTGGCACAGTTGCAGGCTATTAATCGTAGAGCGACTAAACTAAATTTGCCTAAATTGCTGGGTCGCTGTAATCTTTTTAATCGATATATTCGACACTTTCATTAATTTTTGCTATAGATAATATTATGAGTCTACGCAACTTGAGTAGATCGTGCTGTTGTGATCTTAATAAGTCGATTATTAAATGAAACTGCTCACTCTTTTAAGGTTTAAAACGATGTTAAAATTTAATCGCATTAGTTTCTTTTCTGTAATTGGAGTTGCGACATTGTTTACAGGTCTTGCAGGATTTGCAAGAAGTGAAGAGGCGGTGAAAAAAATCACTTTGGCAGAAGCGCTGGAGTTGATGAATGCAAACCATCCAAGAATACATGCAGCGGAAGCGAGTTTGAGGGGTTCGGAAGCGGGAGCACGCGGGGTACAAAACCTTCCTTTTTTCGCCAAGCTTTCGCCAGATATGAAGTACAGGAGACAACAGTCCGAGTTGGGGATAGAGGTTGCGGATGCAGGGTTGAGGCAGGAAATCAGGGACACATCCTATGGGGTGGCCAGGAGTTACTTTTTAGTTATTTATTCGAAGCAGCAACGTGATTTGAGCGAGCAAGTGCTTGATATTTTAAGCAAGAATATCAAAGCGCTTGAATTAAAGATGGTTCTCAAAAAGACGCCTGAAGATGATATCAAACTTCAAAAATTAAAGTTGGGTGTGGTTGAGGCCAAGCATAAGAATGCATTAGCTAATACGGGGTTTGAAAGGGCCAAGGCTTTATTAAGAGAAGAAGTGGGTGGCAGAAATAAAATCGGTCTTATCGAACCCAAGGAAACTGAATTCCCTTCTTATGATCTTTTAGGCCTGCTTACGCCTGAATTTATTGATGAAATGATTGAAAAAACAGTTCTAGTCCGTGATGAGGTTATTAAATCTTCGAAGGCATCCCAAATTCTTGCTTTGGAAGTAAATGCTCAGAGATCTGCTAGGTTTAACCCTAAGTTCAGAACTTTTGCAAGTGGTTCCGATTTGCATTACATTCCGATTGGCGTGCAAGGGCGTGGCGAAAACTTTACTCCTGAAGCCATTACCATTGAAATGCCCTCTTCGCTTGTGGGTAAAAAGTCTGACCGTGTTGCAAGGGCTCAGGCCTTTGCAGATCGTGGCGCTGCTGTCGAGGAAAGCACTAAGAATCTGATCAGGCTTGAAGTGCGCAATGCCTTCGAACTTTTATTGGAAACCCGCACTAATTTTAATGAACTAAAGAAGGTTGAACCGGAGTTGAGAAAAATCATCTCCGAATTGCATGATAACCAATTGAAGTTTTTGAGTGCTGATAATGCAGAATTATTTGAAAAGGCTGGAAAAATGTTGGGGAGTTTTAACCAAACGAAATTCATCACCATGGATAATCTTGCAGATCTCGAGCGTATTACCAGCGGTAATTTCAGTGTTGGGCTTACCTGCCCTGCGACTATCACCAATGATGGTAAGCGGATTAAATAATCCAGATTATTACTTCATGCCCAAGATAACTCTGCATGCCGATGGCATTGTTCTTCCCATAAGGGCGCAACCGGGTGCAAGAAAAAACAGTATCAATGGCGTGCATGATGGCGCGCTTAAAGTTTCAGTCCAAGCTGCGCCTGAAGATGGTAAGGCCAATGACGCCATCATGGAATTGCTGAAGAAAACATTAGGCATCAAAAGAAATCAGATCGAAATCCTCTCGGGCCAGACCTCTAGGGATAAGAAATTCCTGATCCGGGAATTAATGCTTGAAGAACTTGCACAAAAAATCCGCACATTAATCTAAGAGTTCAGGTGTTACCCTTTGAACTCGTGTGCGGTTTTTACGAAAGTTTCGAAGTTGGCAACGGGGGTGGTGCGATCCACTCCATGGTTGAGATTTAAAATGTGACGGGTCCCGCCACCTTTTCGCAGGCATTCTTCCACTGCAATTTTCACCTCTGCAGGGGTTCCTGTGCGCAGGATATTTTCATCCACATTGCCCTGAAAAACTAGGTGGGGATATTTATCCCGTGCTTCTTTAAGATCGTTGCGCTTACCCAAGCTGATTATATCTGCGCCTGTTTCAACTTGTTTATGAAGGTAGGGGCATTCCTTGACAAAAAGAATCCTTGGCGCACCGGTGGCACCTGCAAGAATTCTGCGATGAAAAGGCTGGGCCCATAGATCGTATTCCTTTTCGGTCAGCATACCGGCCCAGGAATCAAAAAGTTGATACGCACAAGCTCCGTGAGCAATCATGGTTTTTAAAAAACCAATGGTTGCGGAGGTAAGCCTTTCAAGAAGTTCATGCCAAATGATGGGTTGTTCTTGAATAAATTTTCGTGTTGCATTGATATCTTTGCCCGTGCCTATGCAATAGGTTGCCACGGTGAAGGGTGCGCCTGCGAAGGCTAGGATTGGCATGGGTTTATCCAAGGTTTCTTGGACTTGGGTTAGCATGCGGGTTACATGGGAATAGGTTTCGGGTTGTGGATAGGGATTTAGTTTTAAAACTGCTTCGAGGGTGCGAACGGGGGAAGCGGGAACCGGGCCAATATTGGGTTGCAATGAAAAAGGCAGTCCCATGGAAACAGGCAGGGTTGTGATATCATAAAAAAGAATCACTGCATCAACTCCAAACCTTACAGGAAGGATTGATGCTTTTGCTGCGAGTTCTACATTTTCAGAAAAATCGTAGAATCCAAGTCCTGATCGGATTTTATGAAACTCAGGATCCCAGCGCCCAGCTTGTCGCATTGCCCAAACAGGGACTCTTTCGATTGTTTCGCCGCGTGCAGCGCGAACCAATAAATGATCTTTATTTTTCAATTCTGTAACAGCCATGCGACTACTCCCGACCTCAGGTAAGAACCTAAGATTATTTTATTAGGTTGGAGTCGATTTGGTTCCCCAATAAAGGGTTGCGATGCCAAAAGTGAAGGGTTTCCAAGTTACATGGAGTAATCCTTGATCGCGCATTTTTTGGGCAAATTGCTCGCCATCTGGGAATTGCAGCACACTATTTCGTAAATAGTGGTAGGCATCATCCTTACTTTTGGAAAAAAGCTGGCCTAGAAGGGGAAGCATGCGCTGGAAGTAAAAAAGGTAGAGGTTGCCCAAGAACCAGCCTTTGGGGCGTGAAAATTCAAGGATTGCAACTCGTCCACCTGGTTTAGTTACCCGTATCATTTCCAAAATTCCTGCGTCCGTATCTGAGACATTTCTAATGCCAAAGGCTACGGTTGTCAGCTGGAAGTGATTCTCCGAAAAAGGCAGGCAGAGTGTGTCTGCTTCGAGAAAGAATATTCCCGATCCCCTCTTTTGGTTCTTTTTGTAAGCAGATTCAAGCATGGGAAGGCAGAAGTCGCTGCCTACGATTTTGATTTTTCCTTTGGAAGCGGCGTGATAAGCCAATGCGAGGTCGCCCGTACCCGTACAAACATCGAGAATTGGATCGTTTCCCTCTGGGGGAACCAGTTTTGTCATGCGATTGCGCCAGTAGCGATCGATGTTGAGGCTAAGAAAATGATTCAGGAAATCGTACCAAGGCGCAATGCCTGAAAACATTGCACGAATACGCTTGCCATCTTTGTTGAGTTCCGTCGTCATTAAAAATTTCCCTCTCTGTACAGGTAGAAGACCGTAAAAAGGGGATGAGTGCCAACAAAAAAAGAAGAGGAGCGGTTGGGCTCCCCTTCTTTCAGTTGCACTTTAAAGATTAATTTATCGTGCTTTGAAAAAGATTAATTAAGCAGCTTTCTTAGGTTCTACTGCTTTCTTTTCTTCTTTCTTAGGTTCTGCCATTGGTACAGCAGATCCACCTGTGCAACCGCTGCAGCTCTTGGAGCTACGGTTGAACAACTTGTGTCCGCCACCGTTGCAACCATTGCAGCTCTTAGGAGCGCGGTCGAACAACTTGTTACCACCACAGCAGCCCTTAGGAGCACGGTCGAACAACTTGTGTCCGCCCTTGCAGCCATTACAGCTGGACTTTTCAACAACTACGGCGCCGCTGCAACCCTTGCAGCTCTTGTGTCCGCCAAGTTCAACAACATCAGCACTGCCACTAAGGGCAACCAACAATACAACACTGTACATTTCACATACTCCATGAAAACCAGGAACCTTTTAACCCCTTCTACCGATTCAGAACAAACCCACAGCGGGCCTGCCAAAAGACTGAACTCACGCTCCTCCCCATTCCATCAAGTGACCAAACAACCTACCCGGATAAACTTTCCTGCTGTTGAGTTTCAACACAGGCCTGCCGGA
>CAMDHK010000150.1 GCA_945897965.1 Candidatus Kuenenia stuttgartensis
ATCAATCGCAAGGGTTACTAAATTTACAAGGGCATCACGAGTTGCAGCTAATATCTTTTCGGTTGGAAGGTTATGTCTGTTGGCCAATCCCTTTAGCGGGCTATCAAGGTGGATATCTGCTGCATGGATGAATCGGATCATAATAAAACCTCTGGGCTAAAAAGTCTGTTATTCTTTATTCGTTGCAACCTAGGAAATATTTCCAGAAACATTTTCAGAATTCCCAATGAAATAAATTTTTACGACTGGGCTGGAAATAATCTTTACTTAGGTTCGAATAATCATCTGTTATATCTGGTGACATTACAAGCTTGGCAGCAGGGAATTTTATCATGCTTAATATCGTTCGCTCAAACTGTAACTCAATACCCCAAAGCCTTCCCGCAAATTCTCCAGCTTGGCTGCAGGATATCCACCTAAAACTTGCAGACCCACTTAACGCAAGTAATAGGGTTTATAGAATTGTCCCCACTTCCCGACGACGAAAATTCCTTACCAGACACCTTGCCCAAAGCGCCAAGATTATTCCTCAGATCATTACTTTAGACCAATGGATCAACGAGCTTTCTGCCCAAGGTTTATTGGGTGAGTTGACCATGATGACTGAAACACAAAGGCATTTAGTTTTAGCAAAGGCTTGGCATCAAACGACGGGGAAGGAAGCGGGCGCTGCTTTCCTTACCGATATCGATCGTATCTTCCGCGACTTTCTTGGCACGAATTCTTTACCCGATGAAAATAAAGATCCTGCTATTTTCAACTGTTTCAAGAACTATCTTGCACTTCTTAAATCAGAAAATTTTGCAGATCGAAACACCCAGGTAATGATTTTGCATGATGCTCTTGCAAAGAATCAAGGGCCTACCAATTGGCTCAAAACTCAAAAGCCTTGGTTCCTTCTCGAAGGTTTTCACCTCTTTCAACCTTTGGAATTAAAGTTGATCCAGCAGGTTGCTCGACATGCTGATGTTGTTCTCTGGCTCGTTGCAAACCTTGATGCTGCCCCTGCGCATAATGTTCAAGATGCCGTCGAAATTTTCCAAAACAATGACGCAATGTCTTCTCTAGAAGATTATTTTCCTCTTAAGACAAATCCCATTGCTGCACTCGGAAATCAGTTATTTCAGGAAACTGGCCCAATTCATGACCCCATAGATGCTGAAGGGTTACAGGTTTTTAAATGTGGCAGTGCACTTGCTGAGGTCGAGGCTTTGGTTCGTTGGTTGAAACGCAATGCCCCACTTGATAATGCGGAGTTTCGAAAAATTGCAGTGGTGATTCCAGGCGAGCCTTATGGCAGTTTGGTGCGAGAAGTTTTCACCCGGTCTGGAATTCCTTTCAACCTTGCGGGAAAAGGGTTTCAACTTGCTGAATCGAGGCCGGTTCGGGTTCTTCAGGCAGCGCTTGATTTAATCCAGAGCTCATGGACTAGGGAAGAACTTTCAGGCTTCTTGCATCTTCCTTTCGTATTGAAAACTTTGAACAGGCCATACTTTGTGGAGGAAGTATTAAGGTTGCCGGTATCTTCTCCGGCTTCACTTAAAATCTGGCGTGAGGCCATCGCTAGGCATGGTCTTAAGCTTAAAGAAAAATCTGAATCTTTGGGCGTCAAATTCCAATCGTTTGTTGCTTCATTGGAAGCTATTTTAAAGCCTGTAGAAAATCTTGAAACAGAGCTGGGCACCGGAGAGATAGCCAATGTCATCCGGGGGTTGTTTGCGATTTTCCCGATTATCAAAATGGATACATGGCTTGGCGCAAAGGGAAACATCAACAAAGATTCAACCATCGTTCCTTGGACGGAAATTGAAAAAGATCAAAAATCATTTTCAAAGCTTCGGGATATTTTAAAAGAAGTGCTTTTGCTAGGCGACCGTTGGTTGCCCGCTGCAATTACGAATGCTAAAAGCCCTGCAGCTTATGCACAAGGAACTTTGCAGTTATTGCAAACTTTGTTAGCAGACAGGCATTATCAGGTGACGAATGATGATGATGCGGGGGTGCAGGTTTTTGAAGGTCGTGAAATTCAAGGTCTAGAATTTGAAACCGTGTTTGCTCTTGGCTTGGTGTCGGGGAAAGTTCCTTCAACCAAAGGTAAGTCATATCTTGCGCGCCTAAGGCAAAACCATGAAGTCCTAAAAGTCTGGATGCAAGCCAAGCATAGGGAAGAAAAATATCTGTTTACCCAGTTGTTTGAGGCTGCATCGAAAAATCTTATTCTCTCCTACCCTGTGCATGATGAAGAGAAAGAGTTGATTCCGAGTTTGTTTATCAAGCCTTTTGAATCTCGTGCTTTGGTTCCTTCCATGCAACCTGCAATCACTTGTAGTAGCGAAAAACATACGGAGTTTGGGAGAAAACTAAAGACGGGCCAGGATCCGATCGGTATGGATGCCCGCAATTTAAACGAGCTTAAGAGCTGGCCTAAATCTAGGTTGTTAGAGGAAGGGGGCGTAACATTACCCGAAGGCCTTGCCAAGATTTTACAGCGATCTTATCCGGGTACCAAGCCCTTCAGCCCCAGTTCGCTTGAAGCGTATTCGAAATGTGCGTTCCGGTTCTTTGCAAACAACTTAATGCGCCTGCTGCCCTTCGAAGATAATGAAGCAACACTTTTAGGAAAGCTTGTTCATAAAGCTTTGTTTACCGTTTACAACAATAAGCGGGAAAGTTTGAATCTGCCTGCCAATGCGCCTTTGCCTGCCCTTGATAAAACAATTGATCGATCACTTTTAGAAACTGAATGTAGAAGGCTTTGGCAGGATGCGAATGAAGAATTTGCGGGCATGATCCGCATTCATCGTTTGAATCTTCTGCTTGTACCCAACGGGGTGTTGGATGTGTTGTTGGAATGGCTCGAAAACTACGAAGAAAAATTCGGTTTCATCACGGGAGAAAGAGATTTTTCAGGCACTGAAATAGGGTTTGATACCAATGGGGTGCCCATACTTTTGGCAGGCAGGGCCGACCGCATTGATGCTGACCGCACTGATCCATCTAACCTTGCGTTAGTTGATTTCAAAACTGGAAAACCAAACAAGGATAAGGTGGTTGCCCAAACTGCGGATGGTAGATTATTGCAACTGCCTCTTTATGCCATCACCACGATCAATGAACTCATGCAAAATAAAGAAGGAGAACTTCATGTTGCATCTGCAAAGTATTTGCATCTTGCTGATACCGAGTCGAGTTCTCCAAATGAAATCGAAGTCCCCCTCGATGAAAAAAGTATGGAGCATGCCAGGGAAATTGCGATCGCTAATGCAGATGGAATCAGACGGGGGAGATTTCCCCTATCGATGCACCGCAATAGTAAAACGCCTGAGTGTATGAGTTATTGTTCGTTCGGGCATGCTTGTAGGCAGCCTGCAGGATTACAAAGAGCCTTCAATTAGGAATCGCCCATTATGATTAAAACTTCAGCCAATACTAGATTTACCACCCCACAGAAACATGCGCTTGATAGCAGCCGTAACCTCGGGGTTAGGGCCAATGCAGGTAGCGGAAAAACCAGCGTACTTGTAGATAGGATCATTCAGATTCTAGAGCAGAACCGTCCTGCGGATGACAACGAATTTACACCTGACCCAATGCCCGCTTTTTCAATCGAAAATATTGTTTCCATCACTTTCACCAAGAAAGCTGCGGGTGAATTGAAGGCCAGGTTGATGAAGTTGCTTCAAGAACTTGAGTTGCAAAGTGTGGGCCATGTTAAAAAGTGGTGGGCCAAACAAATCGAAAAATTAGAAGATGCGCCTATCGGAACCATCGATAGTTTTTTTGGCAGCATTCTTAGAGAATATGCTTTGATGGATGATTCTGAGGATCGTATTGAACCAGATTTTGAATTGATGGACCCGTATGATGCGCAGGAACTGCAAGGCATTGCGGTACGCTCGGTTCTGGAATCGCTCGATGAAATTCACCCGCAGTTAGCGGCGGCTTTGGCTTGGTGGAAGAATCTTGATGGCGCAGATGTTCTCGAAGAAAACTTGAAGAAGTTGCTAGGCAATTCTGCAGGAGTTAAGGCGGTGCTTCGAAGAAACCCGCAGGTTGATCCTGAGGCTGAAGCTATTGCAAAAGTTAACACTGACCTTGCTTTTGTTAAATTGCAGAGGGAAAAGAATGAACTTTTACAAATGCTTAATGCTCTGCAAACAAAAGGTGGGCAGGAGTCTCCTTCATTAAAAAACCTTTTCAAATTAGTTCAACAAGCAAGAGAAGCATTAGAAATATTTCAAGGTGATGTTATAGGCAAGGAAGTTGATATTCTGGAATTTCTAGAAGCTATGTTGTTGACGGGCGGGCAGCCAAGAAAGTTTACAGGATGTGCCCCCGTAAGAGATGAAATTGATGCGTTGCATAAATCATGGGCAGGGCCCTTGGCTGCAAAGCGGGTTGATTTCGCATTAGAAAAACAAGCATCGTTGGCACGCAATCATTTGATGCTTATACTTGCAGAGGTTGATCAAAAATACAGGGCACTCTGCCTGCAAAAAAACACGTATGACTTTGATACCGTCGCTCGCGGCGTTCTCAGGATTTTCGAGCGATCTCCCACGATTATTTTAGACCTTAAGAAACGATATCGCTTTATTCAGGTGGATGAGTTTCAAGATACCAGCAGATTGCAATGGGAAATCCTTTCCTATCTCGTTGGCGGTGGGCCAGATCCTGAGCAGCCTCTTGATAACGATCGGCTCTTCATTGTTGGCGATCCCCAACAATCGATTTATGGCTTCCGTCAGGCCGATGTTGCGGTATTCAGCGAGGTGATTCAGAAAATCACCAAGGGCAATAAGACCAATCAACTTCATCAGGTTCAGACTTTGCATGAACGCCATTCTACAGAGATTGCATCTCCAGAGGTGCGGGCGGGCGATGTGAAGTTAAGCGAAAACTTCCGCACTCTTGCTATCTCTCCTCTTGGCTTATTTAACCATCTGTTTAACTATGTTTTTGACCCTGTCACCCACTCGATCGATTCTTCGAAAAGTTATGAGGTGAAATTCCAAGAGTTGATTCCAGGCTTGGATAAAGAATCCAAGGGCGAAGTGGTTTACATCGATTATCAGGTTAATGCAACCGATGAAGAATCCGATGGTATTTCCATGGGTCAGGTCAGGATGATTGTTGAAGAGCTTATTCGTTTCAAGGGTGCGCCCAGATCCAAGCTTGGTGAAGATAATCTGCCTAAGGTTTTCTCCTGGAAAGACATGGCCATTCTTGTTCCAAGCAGAAACGATACGCTTCGTAAACTCGAAGAACATTTGCGCTCGTTGGGTATTCCTTATTTGCTTCATGGTGGAGTGGGGTTTTGGCAAAAGCAGGAGGTACTCGACATGATGCAGTTGTGTCAATCGTTGTCGCAACCTGGAAACGATCTGGCATTACTTGGGGTGTTGCGTGGCCCATGCCTGCGATGTAATGATGCGGACTTGTATTTTTACCATTGCTTAGGTGGTGGCAGAATGCCCCGTGGTTTATCTATTCTCGTTTCGAATGACGCTAATCTTGAGCGTGCTTGCAATGGGAAATTACATCATCTAAAACCTGAGGACAGGCAGAACCTTGATGAGGCTTGGACTGGTTTTTCTGATGAGGATAGAAGCCGATTGGTGCGGGCATCGAAGTCGATTGGGTTAGTAGGTGAATGGAGGCTTCTTGTTGATAGGGTTTCGCATGCGGATCTTTTGCAGCATTGCATGGAGCAGACGGGGGCTTATGCGATTTATGCATCTCTGCCTGATGGTGAACAGGTGCTAGCCAACCTTCAGAAATTCTTTGAGTTCCTGCGAAATGAAGAGTCCAAGCCTGGTTCAAGCTTGGCAAAAGTCGCTCATGCTCTCGAGGAAAGGGTGGAGGCAAGTAATAGAGATTCGCAGGCGAACCCGGGCGGCCATGGTATTGATGCAGTGCAAATCATGACCATCCATGCATCAAAAGGATTACAATTTCCTTTGGTTGTGGTTGCCAACATGCAAAGAATGATCGTTCGAAATAAAACAGAAAACATCATTGCAAGTTCCGAGGGCGAGGTTGGTCTAAAAATTCGACACCCCGCAAACCCTCGAAGAATTCTCCCAGATTCAAAATTCGAGCTCATCAAAAAAGATATCGATAGCAGAGAACTTGCCGAAAGTAGAAGGTTGTTTTATGTCGGGACTACTAGGGCTGAAGAAGTTTTAGTGCTTGCAGGGCACAAACCTTTTAGAGAGTGCCTTTCTTGGCGTCGTTGGATTTATAAAGCACTCGATTTGCAAATCTCTGACTTTGAAAAAGGCTATTGGGAAAAAGGCAATTTGCGTGTTCGTTGTAGATCTAAGAGTGACGGTGGGCAGTTGGAAAATGAAAATACGGGCATGGAAGAAGAAGCAATCGAAGATCTTAGGAGGTTTTCCGAGACCCCGAAGATGGTTACGCTTTCCGTAACACGCATTGAAGATGAACTTAAGATGTTCGAAGAAAAGCCTGCAGAGTGGAAACTTCGAAATACGCATCATGTTTTAAGTTTCTATTCTCTACCCAGATTCGATACCGAACCCGAAGATGATATCCGTAAATACATAGGGGCGTTGATTGGGAATACGGTTCATCGTTCTCTCGAAAGGCATGGCGAATGGCTCAATTCAAAAAAGGATGAGCAGCTTGTTTGGATTCACAAGATGGTGGATGCGGAGATAGGTTTGGCGCTGGCAGAACTGGGCGAAGAGCAGGCCTTGGTTCTGGGGGTTGATGAAATTCAAAAAATCAAAGCTCAGGCGGTTAAACTTCTTGAGACTGCAAAGGGTAGCGAGATCAAACCTTTGGTCATTGCAGAGGGTAAGGTGGAGATCGAGTTTCTTCTTCCTATAGAAGGATATGTGATTCAAGGAAGAATTGATAAGTTGCTGAATCAGGGTGGGGTGGTTGAGATCATCGATTGGAAAACGGATGCGGGCCCTACCAAAAAATCCATCGAGCATCATCAATTCCAGATGAAGCTTTACGCACTTGCTTTGCTCAATTGCAATTTGATTCCCAAAGAACAAGAAGTTGTAAGGGCCAGATTGGTTCTTTTAGATCATGATGTATTGCATACTTATGAATTCAAGCAGGCGGAGCTAAGAAAGTTCGAGAAGGAGTTGGCAGGTAAAATGCTTCAAATGAAACGAAAGTTGTCGGAAGTGGTTGATCAGCATGAGTTACAGTTGCTATATCATGCAATTGCGGACGAAAGATAGGGCTTTCTATAAAACAAATGATTAGCATGATTTTAAGTGTTTTACATGGTAAAATACTTGAATTATGATTGTGAGTTAGTTACCTATTATTCGATAAAGAAGAATTGCGTCGCTATTGCAATAATTCTCCTTTACGATGACGTCCTTAAAGGATTTAACTCTAGGCTTAGGTTCGGAGTAACTGGTTCAATGATGATCGAAGTAGAAAACCTCTCAAAATATTTTGGCCCTGTGTTTGCAGTGCGGAATGTTTCTTTTCAAGTTGAGCACAACGAAATTGTAGGTCTGCTGGGAAACAACGGCGCAGGGAAAACCACCCTCATGCGCATCCTTACAACCTTTCTGCCCGCAACCAACGGCACAGCAAGGGTCGAAGGCTTCGATGTTATGAATGATTCCTTGGAAGTGCGAACAAGGATAGGGTATCTGCCTGAAAGCATTCCGCTTTACCCCGAGATGAGGGTTGAGGAATATTTAAGCTTCAGGGCAAGATTAAAAGGTGTTGATCGAAGAATTCGTACTGCCCAAATTGATAAAGTTCTTGAAAAATGCAGGGTTTTAGAAGTTCGTAGAAGGCTTTTAGGAACACTTTCCAAAGGTTATAGGCAGCGTGTCGGGCTTGCAGATGCTCTTCTTTCTGATCCCCAACTCTTGATTTTAGATGAACCTACGGACGGCCTTGATCCCGAACAAAAAGTCCAAACTTTGAAGATGCTCAAAGAGCTTGGGCAAAATCATACCATTGTGTTTTCATCCCACTTGCTTTCTGAAGTTGAGACGATTGTGCAGCGTGTGTTGATCATGCGCAGGGGAAGGCTTGCTTTCTCTGGCAAGATTTCCGAAATGGAAGCTGCAACGATTGTTCAAATCGAAGCGCGCGGCCCCGAAGAGCAAATCGCAAACAGCCTTCGTTCGCTTGAAGGTGTTATCCATGTCGCCCATAAATCATTGGGTGAGGGCTTTAATTCGTTTGATGTTCGATGCGCAGAAAGCCATGATATTCGCGAAGCTGTCTATCAAAGAATTTCGCAGAGTGGTTGGTCGCTTCGCAAGCTTGACCAGAGGCGTAAAAATCTGCAGGACAAATGGAACGAAATCAACAATCAAGATGAAAATGCCCTTCAGTCTCATGTGGGGTCCAAGTAACAAAATTCACAGGTTGCTCCGGCGTTTTGCAACCTTAATACATTTAGTCGACAGGTTTGTCTGGAGGTAGGAGATGGATCCATTGGTGCAATATAAGAACGAGGTAAGTGCAGATTACGGGCCTTCCGAAATGGTGGCAGATCAGCCTACTTTGGCCAGAATCATAGGAAGCTTGGGCGCTGCATTGACGATTTTCGGCGGCTTGGCAATGGCACTTAATCTTTCCGGTAGGGTTGCAAGTGTTGGCTCTGGCTGGGCTGCTTTTGCAATTGCTATTGGTATTTCAGGACTGCTTTTTCACGCAGCTTTCGATTATGAAGTTCAGTTCCGAAGGGCCTATATGCTTTTCGGTTACATGCTTTTACTGATGGGCTCTATCTGTTTTCTTTTGCCTTTATTTGGCAAACCAGGTTTGTTTGGTTTGGGTTGCTTGGCTTTTATCATGGCTCTGCTATTTATCATGGCTTTTTTACGGCATGAAACAGATTCCATGATTGCAGGATTGGCAAAAGCTGCGCTGGGTTTTGTAGGATCGATTAGTGCGGTGGTGGGAATTACAGGTTGCTTAATTGGGCCTGAAAACCTGCGCTCTTCCCCTTTTCTTCCTGAATTCTTCGTTGCAGGTTTGTTTGGCATGCTCTTCCTAGCTTCCTATCTGGGTAGCAGAGGAATGAGTGATGACTTTACCTATAAGGTTGCACGCTTGGCTCTTTGGGGCGGGCTTCTGCTTCTTGTTTACGCTCTACTTCGTTCTGCTTTGCCCCCATTTTTATATTCGTTTGGCTATATCAAAGTCCGACCTGCGGAATTTTTAATCCCAGGTGGATTTCTCTTAATGGTGCTTGGTACTCTTTATTTTGTCACCGCAGCACTCGTTTCCTCGGATAGCAAGTTGGCAGTGCTCACACAAAGAGAATTAGGCTCGATGTTCTTTTCGCCTATTGCATACTTTGTGCTGCTAGGCTTTGTGGTGGCAGGTTGGTTTGGGTATGTAGATTTTATTAATCGGCTGAGCGTATCCCGCAACAATATTGAACCGATTGTTCGAAACTATGTGATCGATCTGGTTCCTGTGCTTGCGATCATTTTTATAGTTCCCGCAATCACCATGAGGTTACTTAGCGAAGAGCAACGATCTGGAACCATCGAGGTTTTGCTAACCGCTCCTGTAGATGAATACACCATCGTGTTGAGTAAGTTTTTTGCTGGGTTTGTTATGTATTTAGTGGTGTGGTCGCCCTTTGGGTTATACCTGTTGGCGTTGCCTTTGTCGGGTGCGCCTGCATTCGATTATAGGCCGTTGATTAGCTTCTTTGTGGGGTTATGTGTTACGGGTGCAGCATTCATTTCCATGGGGTTGTTTTTTAGCAGTCTCAGTAAAAATCAGATCATCAGTGGTGTTTTGACTTTTGCAGGGATGCTGGGGCTTTTTATCGTAGCAATCATTCGTGAGCGGATTTTTGGGCAGAACCCTGGTAGCCCTTGGTATCAGGTTCTTATGCATATTTCATATCTGGATGTTTGGAATACCACGCTTGAAGGCAAGTTAGTTCCTAAGTTTTTGTTGTTTCATGCATCCTCGGCTGTGTTCTGGCTCTTCTTGACAACGAAGGTGCTGGAATCGCGCAAATGGAAGTAAGGGATTTTAGAGTAAACATGAGCGAGTCAAATAACATGAATAATGGATTGATCA
>CAMDHK010000151.1 GCA_945897965.1 Candidatus Kuenenia stuttgartensis
CTGCTGGATTTCTTGGCCGAGCCTATGATCCGTACCTGCTTTATCCCGCAGGTGATGACATGGACATGACCAAGATGGATCGCATTAAAATTGATGATTTAAAACTGCGCGAAGAAACTAGCGCCCTTAGGCTTGGACGCAGGGCTAGCCTTCGTGAATCAATTAACAAGGGCTTGCCTGCTTTGGAAGAAGCAACATCCAAATATGCACTTGATGATTATTATGGTAAAGCACTCAGCTTGGTTATTTCTGGAAATGCGAGAAAAGCTTTTGAGCTTGCTCAAGAACCAAAAGCCCTGCGCGAACGCTATGGCATGAACACCTTTGGCCAAAGCTGTTTATTAGCTCGTCGTTTGATTGAAGCTGGTACCAAGTTTGTTGAAATTAACTGGCCCAAAGTAGCAAACTCTGACAATCATTCTTGGGATGTACATGTTGGACTTTCTAAGCGCATGAAAGATCAATCTGCACCAATGCTAGATTCTGGCCTTACCACTCTAATCGCAGATCTGGATGAAAGAGGTTTGCTCGCAGAGACTCTGGTTATTGCTGTGGGCGAATTTGGTAGAAGCCCCCAAAGAGGTGTTTCGACTTCCGGAAATCAAAATAATGATGATGGCCGCGATCACTGGCCCTACTGCTACACTGCAGTGGTTGCAGGAGCAGGCGTTAAGCGTGGTTTGGTTTATGGCAAGTCTGACAAGACTGCATCCGCCCCAGTTGATAACCCTGTTCATCCACGCGAATTGTTGGCAACCCTGTACCATAGTGTTGGTATTGATCCTGGCACTATTGTTTATAATCACTTGAATCAGCCGAGAGAACTTGTTCAAGGTGACCCTGTTACAGGGATTCTCGCGTAGTACAGATAATAATAACGATGGCATTTCGACCGGCTGCTTCATGCGCCGGTCGTTTTCTTTTTTAAGGCCCCTCATGAATCGTTCACCTAAACAAAGATGCGAATGGCTTGAGCAGCAATTGCAGGTGTCTCTACCTGAAGAGTTATTATTGTTCTGGGAATTTGCAAAATCGCTCCGCCCTTTAGAGCCACTAAGTGCGCTCGAAGATTCATTGGGGATTTATCTTGTAGGTGCTTTTGAAGTTCTTTCTGGGAAATTCGATACCTATTCAGGCGAGATCCCGATTTCACTTCATTGGAGATATGGTCTTGACCCACCAGAGTTTTTTACGCTGTTGGCACGCGGGGAAAACCGCTGGCATGCAGGTTATTACATCGATACTCCAGCGGGTAAAAGTTATTGTGTTACTTCTTATTCTGCAAATGATGGATTGCAGTTTAATTTTGATGGCAGGAGCTTGTTTTCTGCTGTTGAAAGATATCTGGACGATAAGGAATTGATCAATGATGAAGATGATATCGTACTGACAGGGGCGGAGTTGGAAGAAAGTAAAAAAGCATGCGATAAAGTGCGAAAAGCTTTGCTGAAGTATCGACCATTAGCGAAAAAAATCCAAGTAGGCAGGCGTAATGTAGTAGAAAAAACAATTGATGGCGTGGGCGTGGTTGCTGCCGATAATGCCGTAGGGGAAATTGATAAATCTATCAAAAAGAAAATACCTTACATGGTTTGGTCTGATACTGAATATGAAAAAGTTATGGAGGAAGCTGTTCGATTGCAGGCGTTGGGGAAAGCTGGAACCGCTCTGAAGCTTGCAAAAGATTTATGGCAAGTGGGCGATGAGCATCGAATAAGAAAAGCTGCATTAGTGATGGTTGAGGCATATAAAAAATTAGCCAGGCTTCCCTTTGATAAAATCTTGGGGGAACACCTGGCATATTTAAATCGTGAATGGCTGGATATTTTAGATGCCAGCAGCGGAAACTAGTTGATCTTTAAAAGTTCAACTTCAAAAATAAGGTCAGCATTTGGGGGAATAACACCGCCTGCACCGCGTGCGCCATAACCAAGATCAGGGGGAATGGTCAGTTTGCGTTTTTCGCCAATTTTCATCCCTGCAACGCCTTCGTCCCAGCCCTTAATAACCATCCCAGCGCCCAAACCGAATACAAATGGTTCGCCACGATCAACGCTACTATCAAACTTTTTACCATTGCTCTTCAACCAACCTGTGTAATGAACGGTTACTTTTTTTCCAGCCTTGGCTTCATCGCCAGTGCCTTCTTTAAGTACTTCATATTCCAAACCAGAAGCAGTTTTCATTGTCTTTCCTTTTTTTGTTTCCTGAGCGAAGCCACTGCTCACTGTTGTAAGGGCTAAGAGTACCACAAGAGCAGCCATGCTCTGAGTTCGAAGAATCATGATTTTTCCTTTCTAGAAAAAGTAATGCCAAAAGGCTAACAAAATATATCTAACAGGAGTTAGGATTTGGGCCAAGAGGAAAGTATTAACCTACCTTAAAAAAGTAGTAAGAGGCTAGTAGGTACCCAACGGAGATAATGACAATTCTCAGCATTTTTCTGGGTATTTTCTGGCTAAAAGTACCGCCTAAATAACCCCCAATGATTGAGAAAAAAGCCATTCCGCCTGCGAATTTCCAGTCCATGGGGGCATCAATGCAAAAAACGATGGCAGCCACGCAATTGATGATGAATGCCAGTACGTTTTTTAGGCCGTTAACCCGGAAAATATCTGGAATACCCATGAATGAAAGGGATGCAATCATCAGGATTCCAATGCCTGCCCCAAAATATCCACCATATATTGCAACCAAAAACTGAAAGAGAACCAATCCCAGCACGGTGAATAAACTCTTCGAGGGATTGCCTTCCCCTTCAAGTTCTGATGTTTTTGGTTTGGAAATCAGGGGCTGAATTAAAAACAAGGTAGATGCTAACACAAGTAGCCAAGGTACTAATACGCGGAAGTGTTGCGGAAATCTGGTGACCATCAAGGCGCCTATTACGCTTCCTGCGATGCTGGGCGGAATTAGAATCAGCAGCCAGGTTTTAATTCCTTTTAGGTGTGATCTGCTTCCCCAAGCACCTGCAAGCGAACCAGGAAAAAGCCCGACTGTGCTCGTGGTATTGGCCATCACCTCGCTGCCAAGTGAGTACACAAGTGAGGGGAAAGTAAGCAAAGTACCCCCGCCCGCAATTGAATTAACAAACCCGGCAGCAAGAGCTGCAAGTGCACAAATCAGATATTCAACCCAGTGTTCCAAGGCTCACTCGTTCTTGTTTATGATTCCCAATGAACTGTGACACCAAGATATTCATCTTTGTTTTTCAACAACCCATCGTAAGCCGAAGTAAGCTCGGTGGGTTTGATTTTATGAGTGATAAGCCCATTTAGATTTAATCTGCCGTTTGCTAGTGATGCCAGCAGCCAATTCTGTGCCTTGTGAATGTTCCAATTGCCATTCAGGCGAATGTGTGCTGGTTCAAACAACATGTTGCCATGTGCCCCGCAAACTTCAATGTAGCGGCGATGAAGGTCATCATAAAAGTTGACATCGGTGGCTTTGCCTCTAGGACTTCCTACCACGATAACTTGGCCTGCATCGCAAGCGAGAGACATGGCTTGAGGTACAGCATCTGGAATACCGGTGGCATCAACGACAATTTCCGCACCTGGGCCGAGTATTTTTCGAAGTTGTTCTTTGATTGGTCCGTTGGCAGGGTCAATGACGGCATCAGCGCCAGCTGCAAGAGCTGCTTTGCGCCTCATGGGAACCGCATCGATACCAATAACAGGGTTAGCTCCCGCAGCCATCAGGCAGCGCAAGGAAAATTGCCCAATAATACCAAGGCCTAAAACCGCAGCACTTCTACCTAAGGTAAGCCCAGCACGAATGGAAGCTCCCATGCCGTACCTTGAAATACAAGCCACAGCGGCTTTTTCGAAGTCAAGATTCTCAGGCAATTTCCACCACTTACCCCGTTCATGGGTTGTGCTTAGAAGTTCATGGGATGCATGATTGCCGGGAAAACTAACCCGGTCACCTTCTTTTAAACCAGTTATATTTTTGCCTACTTTTAAAACGACGCCTGCAGCGGAATAACCAGGCCTGAAAGGGAACTTCCAGTCAGGCATGCTGGGGTCTTTTAGCCATTGATGGGAACCGGTGTAAACAGCCAGTTCTGTTCCTGCGCTGATGGCAGAAACCTTGGTTTCAACAAGGAATTGGTCTGGGGCTGGATCGGAAATTTCAACTTCCCGAAGGCCGGTTTTGTGTGGTTCAAGAATAACAGCTTGAATAGCTTTCATGTTTTGTTCCTTTCAAAAAACAGTATGAAAAGATCCTAGGGATAAAATGGTTCCGTGTCATGTCAATTCTTCCCCCAACTTTCTCCCAAAGATTCCTATAATAAGGTTTGGAAGAGAGCATGCTTAATCAGGAACAAATTCATGATCTGGGAAATTGAAATACGACCAAAAGACTCTGACCTTGAAAAATGCAGAGTTAACAAGGATTTTCACCTGCTTACCCCGGGCGCAAAAGCCAAAGACCCCATTACTTCTGCTTCTAAGGGTTTGCTTGTTTCGGGTGAAATTAGCATCGAGCAGATTCAAAAATTAGTTACAGAACTTTTGGTAGATTCCGTGGTAGAAGGCGGAACCATAAATAAGCTGGGAAATTTGCCTGTTGGCGAAGGTACCAATGATCCCTGTATTGCAACGGTGCTTTTAAAACCCGGTGTCATGGATCCTACCGCATTAAGCATTATCCAAGCTGGGCAAGATTTAAAGGTGCCTGTTGTTTCAGTACGCAGTTTCCGCAGGTATTTTGGAGCCCCCCTTGCTTCCAATGAAAAAGAGATTTTATTTCGAAGGGTTCTTGCGAATGATGCGATTGAAATGGTGGTGGAAGGCCCCATTAATCAAAAACATATCGCAGAGGGCGCCCCGTATGCATTTAATAAGATCGTGGTACCCATTCGGGATTTAAAACCCGAGGAACTTGAAAAACTTAGTAAGCAGATGAGCCTTTCTTTGAACCGTGAAGAAATGCTCACGATTCAAGAGCATTACCGTAAAGTGGCCAAAGATCCCAATGATATTGAATTAGAGACTATTGCTCAAACTTGGTCCGAACATTGTTCGCATAAAACCCTTAAGGGTAGAGTTGATTTCGAAGGTAAGATTTATCAGAACTTGCTTAAAGAAACTATTTTCGAAGCTACTCGTTTCCTTAGAGAAAAAGCTGGCAAGGATGATTGGTGCGTCAGTGTTTTTGAAGATAATGCTGGTGTAATCAAGTTTGATGAAAACTTCCACCTGTGCTTTAAGGTGGAAACCCATAACCGGCCCTCTGCGATAGAACCCTACGGTGGCGCCAACACAGGAATCGGTGGAGTTATCCGCGACCCCATGGGCACTGGCCTTGGTGCAAAACCTGTTTGTAATACCGATATCTTTTGCTTTGCCCCGCCTGATACTCTTGCTTCAACTCTGCCTGAAGGTATTTTACACCCGCTTAAAATCATGACCGGTGTTGTTTCAGGCGTTCGTGATTACGGAAATCGCATGGGTATTCCCACCATTAATGGTGCAGTTTGCTTTCATGATCGTTATCTCGGCAACCCGCTGGTTTTTTGCGGTACAGCAGGCCTTATCCCCGTGGATAAAGCAGTTAAAAAACCTTTGGCAGGAGACTTTGTCGTTGCGGTGGGGGGTAGAACTGGCCGAGATGGAATTCATGGCGCAACTTTTTCCTCTGCTGAATTAAATTCAGATTCAGAAAAGGTGAGTGGTGGTGCGGTTCAGATCGGTAATGCCATCGAAGAGAAAAAAGTTCTCGATGCAATTCTTAAAGCCAGAGACCTCGGCCTTTATAGTTCGATTACTGATTGCGGTGCAGGTGGATTTTCTTCTGCTGTGGGCGAAATGGGAGAACACCTGGGCGCTTCTATTCAATTGGATCAAGCCCCTCTTAAATACGCTGGACTTTCCTACACTGAAATCTGGATTTCTGAATCACAGGAAAGAATGATTCTTTCAGTTCCTAAAGAGAACCTTGCAAAGTTGAAAGAGGTTTGCAAATGGGAGGGCGTTGAAGCTGTGGAGCTTGGCGTTTTTGAAAACACTGGTAGGCTAAAACTCTTTTATCAAGGTGCCGAAGTTGGCGATATCGAACTTGATTTTCTGCATAACGGCAGACCCAAGCAGGTTCGAAAGGCAGCTTGGAAAATCCCTCCAGAGTCTATTTCCAATCCTTCGGTTCCGATTGATCAAAACCTTGGCGAAACTTTGCTTAAGCTTCTGTCATCTCTCAACATCTGCAGTAAAGAATGGATAATCAGGCAGTATGATCACGAAGTGCAGGGCGGGAGTGTTATCAAACCTCTTGTGGGAATTTTAGAGGAAGGCCCTTCCGATGCCTCTGTGGTTATGCCCGTACTTGGCTCAACCAAAGGCTTTGCTGTTGGCTGTGGCATATTGCCCGATTACGGCGATCTTGATCCTTATGCAATGGCCGCTTGCGCAATCGATGAAGCAGTTAGAAATGTCGTTGCTGTTGGGGCTGATCCTTCCCGCATAGCCATCTTGGATAATTTTTGCTGGGGTAATACTGATAGGCCCGAAGTTCTTGGCTCGCTAGTGATGGCTGCAGAAGCTTGCAAAGATTTTGCGATCACTTTTGAAATGCCATTTATCAGCGGAAAAGACAGCCTTAAAAACGAATTCCATGCAAAAGGAAAAAGTATAGTTATCCCTCCCACTTTGCTGATTAGTGCCATTGGTATTGTTCAGGATGTGCGCCAGTGCATCACCATGGATATGAAAAAAGCAGGGAACAAGTTGTTCCTTGTAGGGCGTCTTACGGAAAATATCGGCGGCTCACAGTATGCAAAGGCGCTTCAATTAATAGGCGGCATTGTCCCGAGGCCTAATGCCAAGGAAGCCATTGCAATTCATAAAGCAATGCATGGCGCAATCACTGCTGCAACGGTGCGATCTTGCCATGATATTAGTGAAGGCGGGCTAGCTGTTACTATTGCAGAAATGGCTTTTGCAGGGGGCATTGGTGCAGATATCCATGGATTAAATACCTTGGGGAATATTCCCTTTGCAGCCATGCTGTTTGCAGAACCGCCCACCTGCTATGTGGTTGAAGTTGAGCCTCAAAAAGTAGAACAATTCCAAGCCATATTCAATGGCCTGCCAGTGCATGAAATTGGCACTGCATGTGTGGAAAAACGCTTGAGGTTTGTGGGGCCAACTGGGGAGTGGGCGCTTTGGACATCGCTCGAAGATTTACGAAAGGCTTGGCTTTCCACCCTGAAGTTTTAGCCTTCTAAGGGGCCAAGGTAGCCACCATCTTCAGGATAACCCGCATCAATAAAGCCTTGCAGGATGATCTGCGCTGCAATCTGGTCGCGCTTTTCCTTCTGTTTCTTCATGTCTAATCCTGCTTCACGCATGATAGAATTTGCTTCAAAGGTGCTGAAGCGCTCATCATAAAAAAACACGGGTAGATTCAAAGTTTGTTTTAACCACTCGCCATAGGCCCGTGCCTCCTTGGCTTTGTCGCCTTCCCTTCCATCGGAATGGATGGGCAACCCGACTACAATTCCTGTTATTTTCTCATCAAGAATAACGCGTTTGAAGTAAGCTCCATCCGCTTTTTCATTGATTCGATTGCGAGTTTCAAGAGCGAACGAAATTCCAATGGTGGAATCTGCAAACGCCAGCCCTACTCGCTTTTTCCCAAAATCAATCCCAAGCCAGCGTGCCATTATAAGTATAATTCCAATCCTCTTTTTCTCAGGAGATCTACTAGTTGTTTAACTCCAGCTTCATCTCGCTTATCCGCCACTAAAAGGGCATCGCCATCTCTTACAATGATCAGGTTTTCTACCCCAATGGTCGTTGTCAGATTATTGCGATTATCCGAAACGATAATGCAATTACTTGTTCTGATACCGCAATGTGAGGCTACTACCGTATTGCCATCGGCATCTTGTGGGTGCAGCCTTTCAAGGGCCTGCCAACTGCCAACATCGTCCCATTTGTAAGGCGTTTGAAGAACCATTACTTCCTTGGCGTTTTCCATCACCGCATAGTCAACGCTGATTTTTTCCATGCCTGCGAACTCAGTTTCTAACACCGCTTTGCGCTCGGGGGTATCCCAAGCTGCTGCTATTCTTATTGCTGCATCATGCATTGCTGGTTTGTGCTCTTTTAGCGCTGCAAGCACGGTGCTAGCGCGCCAAACAAATATGCCGCTATTCCAGAAGTAATTGCCCGAAGCAAAGAACTGTTGCGCTATTTCAAGCGAGGGCTTTTCTTTGAATGCGGAAACTTTGTAGGCTGTCAGCCCCTGCTTTTGTGCTGCTTCGGGGCCCTTTTGAATATACCCGTAACCTACCGATGGATAAGTGGGTGGGATTCCAAAAGTTAAAAAAGTGTTCGGGCTATCCTTGCAGATTTCATGCGCTGCATGAACTGCCCTGCGAAATTCTTGCACAGGTTCTATCACATGGTCTGCGGGGCTAACCAGCATCACTGCTTCGGGATCGCTTTTTATAATCAACGCTGCTCCTAAAGCAACACAGGGCGCGGTATCCCGACCCACGGGCTCGCCAATGATGTGATCGTTTGCAAGTGCGGGCAGATGAGATTGTGTTTCTTGTCGGTAAGCTTCTGAGGTAATTACCCACATGCGTTCAGGAGGAACAGCAGCTTCGAGCCTTTCGTAGGCTTGTTGTATGAGAGATCGGTCGCCCCCGAGTTGCAAGAATTGTTTTGGTTTTTTTTGTCTGCTTCGTGGCCAGAACCGGGTGCCGCCGCCGCCTGCCATGATCATTGCATGTAACATTTAAAACTCCTTGGGTTTATCTTGTAATAATAGTGGGAATTTTGCTTGGAAGTTACCTGGAAGCTTACTAGATAGCTCTTCAGCATCCATTGCGAACGAAGGGGAGATCTCGATTTCAGGTGTTGCCGAATACGCTGGCATTTTTATCCCAGCTTTTTCCAGCCATTGGATAAACAGTTTGCATTGCGCCTGCTTCGCAGTTTCTGGTGAGTCGTCTCCATGGGAATTTTTTAAAGGTGCAAACTCTTCATCTCTTTTCGTCGAAACCAACAACCATCGCTCTGCAAGTGGGAAGATATCAAAGATGAAGCGCTCAAACTTCCAGGCGTTTTCTTTTTCAGGAACAACCTTGCTAAGGTTTGCATCGACATGCGGGACTTTTTTTCGAGCAAGGTGGAAAGGTAATGCATCACCGTTGCTGGACACCAGATTTAAAAAATCAACATCGAACAGGTGGATCGCTGGGTTTCCGGTATCGATGAAAAGTGACCCATCATGCTTTTTTCGGTTCGCCATTTCTAATGGAAGATCGGAATATTCGATGATTTGGCAGCGTCCATCCACTTGAATAAAGTTTCCAAGTTTATCAGTCGGCGAATCTTTGAGAATCACTTTACTCGATAATTGAGATCGATGCGAAATATGGTGCCCAATGAAAACAGGGTCCGCTATTTGAACCAAAGGGTTGTCTACTTGGAAAAAGAATAAATGTTTGATGCCTTGAGATTTAAGCTGCTCTAGCAGGCCAGTCTTTTTTAATGCGATCAGAGTGCCACCATGGCCATCAGGGCTGGCGAATACTTTTGCAGGTTCTTCAAAAAGAATTGCGCCCGTATTTAGATCAACAGCAGGCATTGTTCCTTGGGTGAAAAATATCACCTGTTCTTTTTTCAGTCCGAAGAACGCATGCGATGTGAAAAAATTAACGGTTTGATCATGGGTTGCTGGGCTGGTCATGATTAAAAATGGAATATCACGATTAGCTTTTTTTGAAAGGGTTAGGACTTTTTCAGAGTGAAGTTCAAACAGGCTTTTTTGCGTTATCGGTGTGATGGGCCAAGTGCCTTTTGGCTGCAATGTTCCAAGCCTGCTACCTTGACCTCCTGCAACCATAAGGATTGCGACCTTGCCCTTTGCAAGTGCTTTTAGACCTTCGATTTTTGGTTCGGGTGAGTTCGTGGTTGGGTGTAGTACAGGAACTGGTACAATTTTTTCTGTTTCAGGTAATGCAAACGGACTGTTTCTCTTATCAAATAGGTCCGCAAGAAATTCCAGAT
>CAMDHK010000152.1 GCA_945897965.1 Candidatus Kuenenia stuttgartensis
ACGGCGAGCGTGGCCCTGTCGTCTAGGGGCCTAGGACACAGCCCTTTCACGGCTGCGACACGGGTTCGAATCCCGTCAGGGTCATTGGTGTTTAGCACCAAGATATCCAAGCGGTAAAGCATTCCTAGGGCTTTACCGCTTTTTTTACGAACATAGCTTATTCCAATTCGACAAAAGTACCATCGGCCTTAACTTCGACTTCCCGGACTTTCCCTGTCTTGGTTTTCCCACGAACTTCATAGGTGCCATCTTTTTTCAGAAAAGCTTCGGTGAACACCAGCCCTGGAAGTTTATTCTGAGCGGTTTTAAGAGCCGCTGGTGGAACCTCTTCCATCTTTACCTGAACCTTTGGACCTTCACCAATAGATCCACAACCAATTAAAATTGATAGCATCACGATTGATGCAAAGTTCTTTGGCATTAAAAATCTCCAGAAAGTGCCTCGCCCCCATCACGGGTGGCAAGTGCTTTTAAAGTATTTAAATCAACGGAAGAGGAAAGCGATTTTACATGGCCATCAGCAAATAGGTAATTAACAACCCCAAAGTGATTACTGCTGAAGTTATTTATTTCGAGTGGGGATGCTGCGCCATTGATCATCTCTCCCACATGGCTTAGAACGAAGTTAGAAGGTTCGTTTAATTCGAAAGCAAGTGGAGAGCCAGTCGGTGTAGAAAACTTACTTCCTGTAACGGAACCAACCCAAGTTGTTTCGGAATATTTTGAAGAGCGTTCTCCCGCAAGGAGGGTATGGCTTGTTCCATCGGTGATATCAGTTAAAGAAAGTTTAGAGTTGCGATAAAAGATGCCTTCGCCATCAACGCCTGGCTCGGTGACGCCGAAGTTTCCTGTGTAACTGGAAGAGGGTAGGTCGCAAAGGGTCGATGTTAAGATCCCCAAGGTGGTTTTGGGGCCAACAGGAAAAGATTTTGGTGCATCAACCGAAGGGCAGAGAAGAAGTTTTAAGGAAGCAGATCTTAAAAAAGCATGCGCTGGGGCTTCGATTGGAAGCGAGAAATTGCTTTTGTTAAACAGTGCCTGTTCTTTCATGTAAGGCAGAAGATAGGCGTTCCAACCCCAACCAGGGCCTAGGTCATTACCATTCGAATCAAAGGATGATGTGTACCCCGGTGGAAAAACTTTTGCAGTATCGTGGTAATTAAGAGCAGCCAAGCCTATTTGTTTGAGATGGCCCTGGCAGTTCATTCGAGAAGCGGCATCACGGCTTTTTTGAACTGCAGGAAGTAATAAACCGATAAGCATAGCAATGATGGCTATCACCACAAGAAGTTCGATCAGGGTGAAACCTTTTCGAAGTGGAATATCACGCATCAGAGTTATTGCCTTGAGATCAGGATTTCAAAGTTAGTGAAAATAATAGTACAACTTTTTACTTCTAAAATACTAATCGAAATCGCTTCGTGCAATGAATGCCCTTTGAATCGGGTTGCTTAATCCTCGCCGTCATTTCCTTTAAGCCATTTACGAATGCGACTTAAGTCTTTATTCCAAGTTTCAGCAAGTCGAACTTTTCCAAAAGCATCGAATAAAAGATCCATGGTTTCTAGAAGATGCCTGATTTGGCCAACGCGTTCTTCAAGCCGGGCGCGATCTTCTAAAGCTTCTGCCAATGGCATTTTTGCGCCATTAACAGCTAGAAGCTCTGCGCTAAGAGCAAGGTCGTAGGATTGATCATGCCTTACAAGGGTGATACCTGTCTTACGGGGAAGTTTCCCACTCTGTAAAGCACGCATTGCCTCGGGGAGCTTGGTTGGTGCATCGCTGGAAATTGATTCTTTGCCTGATTGGCCTTTGGGGCATTCGAGGGCCAAAGTGCGGGCGAGCATGAATGCGACTTCAGAACCATCTTCGAGTTTGATGGTGTCGTGCCCCTCATCTTGAAGGTTCCAAAGCCAGACTAGGAATTCGTTACCTAGGAAGTCTCTGCTGTTATCATCAACGACCCATTGTGGAGAGTTGCCTGCACCACCTTTTAAAAAGGTGGCATGTTGGGCATCATCAACAGCTCTGGATTGGCCTCTGGGTTCTGCAAGTTTATGAGCGAGAATGCCAGAACTTAGAGCCTCGATTTTTTGGCCAAAGGTTTGTTCGAAAAGCTGTGTAAGCCTATCGAGAACAGAAACGGAAGTGGTGCCCACTAAAAGTTCGTTGGATTGCCCATCCCAAAGAAGCGAGTATGCTTTCCTGCGCAGGTAGCGACCATCTGCAGCTTCTTCATTGAGTTTATCCATTGCAGCCATGCGTGCTTCGCGCTTTTGTTTCTGGCTTACTTTGCCAGTTGGGCTTTCTGCAGCGATGGCATCGAGTTCCATCTGGGTGTAGGATTTTAAAAGATCTGAAGGGGGTTTGTTGGCATCAATGCGCAGTGCAAAATGCAGGGTATCTTCGACAATATTCTTGGCGAGATCAAACCGTACATCGAGGAGGTGGCCACCCGCACTCCAACCGGTTTCTATGCCATCGCGGGAAGCAGTTCGTTCTTTGCCAATGGCTCGTTCTTCAAGCCTTTCAAGATGTTCTGGGCCGAAGCCTTTGGGTGCTTTCCCTTTGACTTTAAAGCGAGCAAAAGAAACTCTTCCAGAAAAGAAACCCATGATAATAACCCTTCAATCAGCAAATTGGGTAAATAGAAAGTATAGGGCAAAGAGGAAAGTCGGTAAGATGAATCATCCTAATAACTTTTTATACAGATCTTCTTGGGCTAAAAGAGCCTCTTGATAAACTAGGTGAGCATCAGGATTGGGTTCATAGATACAGCCTAGTTCGGGTGATTGGGATACGGAGAGATCGAGTTTCCCCATTGATTCCAAGGCTAGCCAAGCGATGCCTCTGCTAGTGGCTTCGGGTTCTAAGCATGCTGTGATGGGTTTGCCCAAAACATTGGCAATGATTTGAGCCCAGGCAGGCGAGTTAAGAAAACCCCCGCTCGCAAGAATTCGGTGATCGGGATGCGCTAATGGCGAAAGCCTTCGATAGATCTGCCCCAGTCGAAGGGCAACCGCTTCAAGGCCTGCTTGAAAGATATCAATGGGCTTGGTGTTCAACCTGATGCCATGAAGAGTTGCAGAAGCGTCATCGCGCCAGCCTGGTGCCCTTTCCCCCGCAAAGAATGGAAGCATGGATAGCCCATGGGCAGCGGGTTTCATTTGCAAAAGAAGTTTTTCACATTCGGAAGGTTCCGGCAGCCTGAGGCTTTTGAGGAGCCATTCGTGAACATTGCCTCCTTCGGTAAGTGCGCCACCTACTAAAGGCCGCTTAGCATCCACTCTATAGTTCCAAAGCCCGAGGGGTATTTTTTCTGGAATTACAGAAGGAATAATTCGCATAGCCGCGGTAGTCCCAATGGTTAGGGCGATATTGCGATCATTGGTGCAGCCACTGCCCACATTTGCGGCAGCGCCATCGCCTATAGCAAGAAACCAAAGAGCGTTGGCGAGTGTGGGCCAGCGTTTCTTCCACTCGGGTTTTAGATTAGGTAGGCCTGGGCCGAAATCTGAAATAAGTGGCAATTGCTCTTGTTTTAAGCCTAATTCCTGCATCCAGACATGATCCCACTGCAGTTTTTTTCGATCGAGCAACCCAGTCCAAGATGCAGTGGAAACGCTGACATTCGAGCATCCTAGAAACTGCTGGCTTAAAAATGACCCAAGACTCCACCAATGCGATACAGAGTTGAACCGATCGGGATTGGTTCGTTTTTCCCAACGCAACCTTGCAGGCAGATAGCTGCTATGAATCATGCAACCATTGCGATCATGAATATCTGATTCATTGTAATTCTCGCGAAGATATTGTGCATCTTTTGCGCAACGGGTGTCTGCATAAGTGTAAAGAGGAGTCAGGGGCGAAAAGTTTTTGTCTAAGCCTATCATGCTGGAAACAAACGTGTCGATTGCTACTGCTTGGATGGTGTCCACTTTGCCATGCAGCTTTTCCAGAAGAGAATCAACAACATCAACAACGGCCTTGGGAACTGCGAGTGGTTCAAACACAGCCATGCCCGTGACATCTGTTTGTAATGCAACCTGCGCTCTGCCGAAATAAATTTCGGGCTCGATGATTCTGCAGGAAGCATCATAAAGCAATGCACGAACAGAAGAAGTTCCTATATCGATTGCTAGGATGAAAGGAGGTTTGGCCTGAGTAAGAGAAATTCCAGGCATATTAAACCTTTGCGGAAAGAGCGAGGTAAAGTACTGCCATTCGGACTGCGAGCCCGTTGGTGACTTGCTTCAAGATGGCGCTATTGGGCATATCTGCAACTTCTGGGGTCAGTTCGATACCCCTGTTGATGGGGCCTGGTGCGAGTAGAAGCATATCAGGCCTGCATTTTTTCACGCGATCCATAGTCATGCCAAAGAGTCTGAAGTATTCTTGGATCGAAGGGAAAAGCCCGCTGCGTTGTCGCTCGAATTGTATTCGTAAAACATTAACAACATCGCATTCAGGAAGAATCTTATCAAGGTCGTAGCTCGAACGAACGCCGAGTTCCTCGATCTCTTTGGGTATAAGGGTAGGTGGGCCGCACACAATTACCTTGGCCCCTAATTTTGTTAGGGTGTGGATGTTACTCCGTGCAACTCTGCTGTGAGTGATATCTCCAACTAACCCAACGGTCAGGCCTTTGATCTTTTTCTTTTCTTGGAGAATGGTGAACGCATCGAGCAGGCCCTGTGTGGGGTGTTCATGCGCACCGTCTCCTGCATTGACTATTGAAGCATCTAATTGTTGGGCAAGCAGATGAGGCGTACCCGGAACTGAATGCCTGACAATAAAGCCATGCACGCCTAAAGCTAAAATGTTCTTTGCGGTATCGATGAAGCTTTCGCCTTTGCTGACGCTAGAGCCAGCGGGCGAGAAATCGATAGTTTCAGCGCCTAGTCTACGAGCAGCCAAGCCAAAGCTGACACGGGTTCTGGTGGAAGATTCGAAGAATAGATTTGCAATAACCTTACCTTTGAGGAAGGCGTGTTTCTTTTCAGGGTTACGGCTTGCCTCGACAAAGAATTCTGAAGCTTTGAAGATGGTTTCCAATTCAGCGACAGAGAGTTCCTCGATGCCTAGCAGATGTTTTTTTGTCCAAGGTCCGCAATCAATCGCAGTTTCGGAAGAAGACATATTGTGGATCCTGATTTATTTGGTGTCAGTGGGTTGAGAATCAGTTTTCTCAAAGATAATGATATGTTGCCAGGGTAAAACTCCAATGGTTTCTTTGTGCTTGAGATCATGGCCCTTCATTTCAAGTATAACTTGTTTTTCAGCCATTTTATGAACCAGTTTAATGGGCACTTCAGGGTCTTCGCCGCGGAATTCGACAAATACCATGGTGCCACCTTTGCGCAAGGATTTGCACATGGCTTGAGTCATTTCAAAAGGGAAAGCGAATTCATGGTAGACATCAACCATGATGATCATATCGACGCTGTTTTCGGGCAGCTTCGGATCTTTTTCTGTGCTGAGAATGGTTTCAACATTCTGAAGTGTTTTCTGTTTTGATTTGGCATTGATGATTTTGATCATTTCTTTCTGGATGTCTACAGCGAGAACTTTTCCTTTAGGGAGGAGGGGCGCCATTCGGAAAGAGAGATAACCACTGCCTGCGCCTACATCAGCGACAATCATATGGGATTTTAATTTTAGGGATTCGATAAGTTTGGTTGTGTTTTCTTCTTTTTCGCGTTCAGGCCGTTCGAGCCAACCAGCGGCTTGATAACCCATGACATGAGCGATTTCGCGACCTTTGAAAAACTTTCCGATGCCATTGGGGTCATGAATTTTGCGTTCTTCGTAAAGGGGAGCTGCTTTCGGGGTTTGGGCAAAAGCGGTTGTCGATGAAAGCAAAGCAAGGCATGTTAAAAAGGTTCGTAAGAGCATGGGTTTCCCTTGTATAAATCTTTGAGGCTGATCCGTGTCAGGCAGTGTTTAACTTAAATACTATATTAGCATTCATTTGATCAAATTAGAATCTATCACAATCCAAAAGAATTTAATAATGAAAGATCAGAGCCTTTATATAATCCGGGGACGTCTGATTTGTGAGATGATAGGTCATTGCTTTTTCGGAAGAAGAATCTTGCTGTTTTCGAGGAATTGCCGATGCTTTTCATTTGCATCCGCATTATTTAGCGATCCCTTCGTAGAGCTTAAATCAGATAAGTTTGCTTTGCAAGCATTACAACCAATGGTTTCAAGGTGAAATTTGATGTAATCAATTCTTTGAGGATCAAGCGCTTCCTCTTTGTAGCTGCTTAATTCTTCCCTAGTTGGGCAGCTAAGATGTTCTCGACGCCATATAGCGCCAATGGAATGATCGCCCATGTCGCGACTTGCGATAATACTTTCAAGCAGGGTATGTAACTCTTGCGATTCTCTGACAGCTTTTTCCACACGGATTGAATCTTGCTCATTAAGGTGGTCATCAATGAATGCATCAAGAGTCGCTTTGGTTATGGTCATCAATCTTGATCCTGTTGCGAAAATTGGGGAAATACATCTGGTGATAAGTTGAGTTTTTTCAAATGTTCGATGATAAAATTGTTGGCATAATGACGATGTGAGGCAACGGTTTTATTATCAATGCCAAGAATGTTTGCAGCTTCTAAGTTGCTAAGTCCTTTAACGAAGAGCAGTTCAATTGATTTGAGTTTGAGGTAATCTTTTCTTTGAACAAATTGGTTGATTAAAAGCCCGAGGCCTTTGATGAGCGCATCATTTTCGAGTTTTTTCTTTTCATCGCCGCGGTACCAAGTGGAGGCGCCCATCGCAGGATCGATATAAGGACTAGATTTTTGATTTCCCGAGCTATCAACTGGGGTTTCTACTGTTCTCAACCTGCCATAGCTTCTGAGAAGATCTGTAATCTTATTAGAAAGAATGCCAAATAAGTAACTTTGGATGCTTCTCGAAGCGTCAAAATTATTTATGTTGGCAAGGAACCCCAAAAAGGATTCTTGTACTAGATCTTGGCAAGATGCGTGATCCTTGATTTTGCCTTGTGCATAATTGGTCAGTCGTCCTTCATACCGTAAAACCAAATCGCTCCATGCGAGTTGGTCTCCCTCCTGGATTTTTTTCACGAGTAATTGCTCTTCTGACGATGGCATGGGCGCCTTTCCATGAAGACTGCGTAAGCCCTTCAATAATAATTACCGATGGCCTTTGCAGGTCAACTGCTGTAAAGTACAACTTCTCAAGTTGAGTTGCACTTGGGTAAATTCGACATTTCAGGTAATACAGTATCACAATGGATTGTGGCTTTGAAACAATAATGAGTTTAAGGATCATAGATAAATGTCGGAAACCTTAAATCGGATTCTTTTCTGGATTCTTGCGGTTTGCAGTCTCGCAGCAGACCAATCCTCTAAGTACATCATTTTTGATATGCTTAGTGACCCCGCAACCAATCATGTTCATAGTTTATTTCAATCGCAACAAGGCGGTGGGTTTCATCTTGTGGCTCAATTCCAATACGACTTGGAAACCAGGCAGATGAAGAAAGATTCCCGTGGAAATCCCATTCCCTATGTAAACCAAGGCGCTCTTTTTGGATTTCTTGGTAACCATCAAAGCCTTGCAAATGGGCTTTTTGCCGTTATCAGTTGCGCTGCAGCGATGGCTATTATTTTTTGGAGCACCCAAAAAGGCTCTTTGAGCGACCTAGCACTTACTATTGCATTGGGATTTATTTTAGGCGGAACCCTGGGCAATTTTTATGACAGGCTAGTCTTTAATGGTGTCCGGGATTTTCTCCATTGGAATTACCTTTTCGATTGGCCAGTTTTCAACCTCGCTGATTGCTGGTTGGTCGGTGGGGCTTGCCTGCTAATGCTGCTGGCTTTCCGAGTTCCAAAAGAAAACGCACAAACCCCGGCATCCCCAGCAACCTAAGCTTTCCCCCTTTAATTAGTTTTGATCCCTGCCATCGTTATAATCGAAGCCCTTTCCCTAGCTTTCTGCAAGGTTTAAATAGCTATTTGGTCATTCTTACTTTAATTTGAAGAAATGGTGAATGGTTCTGAAAAGCAGCCCCTGCCTTAGAGGTTTTCCATGCTTCGTTATATTTCTTTTTGTCTATTATTAATTCCTAGTTTGGCATTTGGGCAGGAGCCGATTCTTTTTCCTCGTACTCCTGATATTTCACCCGATGCTAAAACAGTTGTTTTTAGTTATCTAGGCGATATTTGGGCCGTTGACACCACGGGTGGTAATGCCCGACCACTTACCATTCATACCGCACATGATTTTCAACCAGCTTTCAGCCCCGATGGGAAATTCATTGCATTTAGTTCCAACAGGCATGGCAGTTATGATTGCTTTATTATTCCCGCTCAAGGTGGAAAAGCTAAAAGGCTTACATCTGATTCTGCCAATGATATTGTTTGTGGTTGGACGCCTGACTCTAAATCGGTGCTGTTTTCTTCTAATAGGGGGTTGGGTTATCCCGGGTTTTCAAACTTATATACGGTTTCGATTGATGGCGGGCAACCGGTTCGAATCACCTTTGATGAAGCCAAGGATGGGGCGATTCATCCTGCAGGAAATTTGATTGCTTTCACCCGTGGGCCAGGCGCATGGTATAGAAAAGGATATAGGGGGTCTTCAAATGACGAAATATGGATTGGTGGGATTGATGGTACGGGCAATAAAAAACTCACGGATTTTAATGGGCAGGATTCTTCCCCGATGTGGAGCCAGAATGGTAATGCAGTTTATTATGTAAGCGAGGTTTTTGGTAACCCGCCCAATATTGTGCGCATGGAAAACAAACCGGGCGCTAAACCCGTTAAAATTACGAACCATACCTCTGAAGGGGTTCGTAAGGCACGCATTAATGCCAATGGTTCTGCGATTGTTTATGAATGTGGCGCAGATATTTATTTTATAGATACTTCCAATCCAGGAATGCCCCGGAAAATAATAATCAAAGCTTTGGTTGATGATAAAACCAATGCTGATCGCTTGGTCACATTCACTCAAAACGCTTCCGAATTTGCATTTAATAAAGAAGAATCTTTAGTGATTTTCGGAGTTCATGGCGAACTTTACCGCATGGGGGTTTCTGGCGTAGCTAAACCCATCAGGTTGACAGATAACCCTGCTGATGATTTTGGTGCTGTTTGGGCGCCTGATTCTTCAAAGGCAGCTTTTCTCTCCGATCGTACCGGGAGAATTGAAGTTTTTCTTCTTGAATCTGCTGATACTGAACATCCTAAATTTATTGAAGCACATCAGTTTAAAGTGAAACAAATCACCAATGATGAGAAGCCTGAATCGAGCCTGACTTTTTCACCTGATGGCAAAAAAATCTACTTCCTTCGGGCGGGAAGATTATGGAGCATGAATCTTGATGGCTCCGAACAAAAAGAAGTCGTATCCCTTTCCATGATTACGGAGTATTCCTGGTCGCCGGACGGGAAGTGGATTGTTTACTCCCGAAGGGATGGGTCTTTTGCTAGTGAGTTGTTTATTATCCCCGCTGCTGGCCCCACAAAAGAGAACCCACCAAAAAACATCACACGATATGCCACCTCAAATCATTCCCCGACTTGGAGCACAGATGGCAAAAGAATCGCCTTTGTAAGCGAGCGTAGAAATACCCCAGGTCTTTTTGTTATGGAGATGCAAAAGCCTTTTGCAAAGGGAAAAAACAACTTGGATTCCGAAGCAATCGACTTTGAGGAAATTCATACCAGAGTTAGTGCTGTTGGTTCAATGAACACTACGGATGCCGCGATTTCTCCAGGAGGCTCCAAGATTGCATTCCGGTCAGGGGATGAACTTTGGGTTGCTTCAGTAACGGGTGGATTGGTGACAAAACTTTCCACGGGTGCAGTAAAGCCCCAGGGTATTTATTGGTCGAAGAAAACAACCGATCTCATTTATTTTAGAGATGGTAATGGCAGCCTTCGCACTGCTAAAGCTTCTTCAGCAATACCGGGTGCGGATTTGGGATCTGTTTCTTTTCGTATTAAGATGATGATCAAAGC
>CAMDHK010000153.1 GCA_945897965.1 Candidatus Kuenenia stuttgartensis
AAACCCAAAGGAAACCAAGTTTTTTGCCAGCTCGTTGTTTTAGTGGTTTATTCAATCAGAGTAATTTGAATCCCGCTTTGCAATATTCTTTCAAAGGCACTTCGGATTTTTTCGATGCGTTCGTTGTAATTCCCAATGATAATCTTTTCACTGTTCAACGTTGTTGATCCTGAAGGGGAGGTGTTTCCTTTGATCTGGCATTTTACTAGAAAGTCCATTGCTGCAGCCGTGCCTGTGCTTGTCGAATTAGTTTCAAAAAGTTGCCCGAATGCAATGCTGTGAACGCTGACAGGGTTTTTAATGGTCGAATAACCAGTTGGGTTAGCAGTGGTAAGGTTGCACACATATTGCAAAGTGTTTAAAGCGTCGGTTGCATCAGCACCTGAACTCCCGTTGTCTGAAATGCTCGTAAATTTTGACATATACGCCCCTCCCGATTGGAAAGTACCAACGGCAGTACTGGTTGGTTGCCCATCAGTTTCAAAGATAATCATTTTGTTTGCTCCTTTTCGTCCATTAAATCCAGTTGCGCTGCTGAACTGGTTGTATGCCGCCATGAATGACATTTCCGGATCGGTGCCCCCATCCGCATTGGGGATTTCCCCTGAAGATTTGTTGTCCCATTGGCCAGAATCAATGCCCCCAGAATTAGAAATTGTTCCGAGATAAGAAGAGTTGAAGCTATTGCCGTAAGGGCGAATTTCCGCATTTGGATCCCCCAAACTATTCAAGAGAGAGTAAGGGTAAAAAAGTGCGTTACTCATGCGGGTGAAATCTTTGCCCATCGGAACCCGTGCGACATTGTAATTATCTAGGGTTGAAAAATAGATGAGGGCAGCCTGATCATTGGGATGATTTTTTTGAATGTCGACAAGTGCGGATTGAATTCCAGCCTTTAGTTGCCAAGTTGCTGATTCATGCGCGGTACCAGGCAGCCAATTCCTATAAATTCGATAATCCGATAAAAACGAAAGGAAGGATACAGGCCCAAACCAGAAGTTTAACCGGGGGTGAATGGGGTTATCGTTGTAATGCATGTAAGGCGCTGGTACCGCAGTTAAGCTTGCTTTAGCCGTGATTTTGGTTGTGCCGTAGGCAGTGGTGTTTCGACCATAAAGTATTTCAGTCTGATTTCCTGCACCGATCACATAATCGATATAAGCACGCCAGAATTTTTGATCGAGTGTACCCCCAGTATCGGGGATGGTCGTTGGGATTGCGCTGTAGTAAAGAACTCTACCAGCACGCATATTATCAGGGAATACTTTGGGCCCGGAATTAATCCAGTTCATCACTGCAGTGTAATTAATCTTGTAGCTTGTAGTGCTTGCAGTGCGAAATCTGCCATTGGTTGTGTCGAAAAGCAAAGAGTTATCATCGCAGGGCGTCGTACTGTTAGAACCATAAAAGAAGAATTTTTTGCGCCAATCGTTTGCAGCTCTGGGGTCAGGTGGCCACATGTAAAAAGTTTTACCATAGTAGCCGGGCCCCATGGTAAAGCCTTGGAAATCCGTATACCCTGCAGACTCAAACGCTACATTTTTGGCATGGGAGTTGGCTTGAGCAGTCGTATTGCCAGAAACATATTGCTGCACGGTGGAGGCGTATGGGGTCCCCGTATTATTAGGAACTGCGCCAAGGTTATAACCATTGGTTTTGGGCCAGCGATCGCCCCCCATACCAGTGGTGGAGCTTGTAAACTGCACTGGGGTATTAGATTGGTCTTGGAAATTGTCAGGTGCGGGCAGGGCGAAATTGGTAGGAGTGGTGCGCCAATTGTAGGGCGTAAGTGGCCTGTAAAAAGCACTGATATAAGAACCATCAGGCTGCTTGCAATAAAAGTCTTTTACAATTGGGGGCCCATCATTTGTTTCGATGGTGTGGTTGTTGGGAGCGGAATCGCCGTTTTGGGTCGTGCGTCGCATCACGGAAGTAATCGTCGACCATGGTCCAAATCTTGGGATATTAGGATCGGGATTCATGGATCCTGAAATCGAACCATTTGTGGGGTATGCTGGAATACTGTTGAAGCGCATGGAACCAGAATAATCTAGAATAATTGCCAAATCTCTGGGGCGGTGCACAGCTGTTGCTGAAGCGGTTGCAGAAAAAGCAGAGTAATTGAAGAACTTTGCAAGAGAAGTTGGCTGACTAAAAGTAACATCTGTTTTCACAGCACTCCAGTTTTCGGTTGATGGTTTGCTGCCTGTAAAAATAGGTTGAAACTTCCCTAAAACAGCGTCGTAATTGTAATAACCAACTTGCGTTGTCATTTGGCTTGCTTGAACGGTTTGCCCCATAATTGTTGATGCTTGAATTGTGCTTAATGCCAATCCATTGACTGCAGCCCTGTTATTATCGGTGCTAATATCGCCAGTCAAACCCCGCGAGCCTGATAGTGCTGCTGCATCCGCAGCGCTTTGTAGTTGGGATTTTGTTTGAGCTAATATTCCTATATCTACAGCCAATGCGATCATCCCGACCAAGGCGACCATGCTTATCGCAAGCATTGGAAGGATGGCTGCTTTTCTTGCTTTTTTTATAAACTTTATTTTTGTCATGGTTTATATCCTCTTAGTTGCCTTCACTATTCATAATCGTCGCAGCCTGAAATGTAAAAGATGAGGGAAGAAACAAAAGGAAAGGTGCTGATGGTGTATAAGTGCCTGAAATCTTAACCATGATTGCACCACCAAATTGCGCATCATTCCAATTGCTGTTAGGTATAGCTACGCCTGTCGATGTGTTTACATTCTGAACGGAAACCGTGTAGCCTGAGAGCATGTTTTGTGTACCATTCATTTTAGTGGTAGCCACATTGCTAACCTGTGTGGAGGTTGTGCCATCGCCTGTATGAACTACTGCATATCTTGCCGCTTCCCTTACAGCATTATTTGAGACTTGAACAAGATAATAGTACCTCCCGTACTCGATTATCCCCATAAACATCATCAGGAAAACAACAAGGACTACAGCCATTTCTACCATGGCTGCCCCTTCTCTTTTTTCTGTGATGTTTAAACTTGGCACTAGCAATGGATCGCTTCCTTTAATTCGTAGGTAATGTTGCATTGATGGAAAAAGGGTCATCCACAAGCGAAACCATGGTTGCGGATGATGTCATTGAACTTGGGCTAAACATATTGAAATTAATGTTGTTCACATCGGCATAGGGGATTGTAACAGTAACCTTGAACACTTGCCCTTTCACAGCTTGGTATGGGTGGGTGATGGGGGTGCCGGTTAGGGCTGCAAATTGAACTGTGACATTGGTCGAGGGCAAACCAGCCCTTGCAATGGTGTCCTTAACAATAGAAGTTACGGAAGGGGTTCCAGAATTCAAATTGATCTGTGTGCTGGAACCAGTGGAATTAATAATCAGGCCCTGAGCGGAAAGTCGAGCGCCTTCTCTTGCTGCATTAGATAAAATTTGCTGCACTTGGGCCATTCGGGAAAGCTCAAGTAAACCAACTACCATCAAGAATACAAACGGTGCGCAGATAGCGAGTTCAACCGCTACCGCGCCATTCCGCGCCCTATGGTTTTTCGATATCCATTTCATTCGAAGAAATACCATGAGAATGCAAGGGTTAAAAAGATTACACCGTCTTTACTATTGTAAACCTAGGTCACAAAACCCGAAAAGAGAAATTAAAAGCACGAAAAAGCACAAAATAACCTGAGAGAGCCTGTTCGCCGTAAAGCTATATACAGCTATGGTTTATGTTGATTAGTGGTAAGCGATAGAAGGGTTGGTCTACTTTTTTAAGGCCGGATTCGCTGAGCTGGGGTTTTCTTTGACCGGAAGAAACTCAACTTCGATGCCAGTTTCGGAAACAACGGGGTGCTTTTCAAATTGCGTTGTAACTCGAGCAGTTAATACCCAAGGCCCTTCCAGCTTGGCTTCAGGTTTGGTTGCAACCGTTACTTTTAGGGTATCGGTATTGGTTGGCCAAACCATTGGGCTAAAAGTAACCAACCCTTTAATTTCATCAGGAATAATTAGCTCTAAGTTTACAGGTTCCTTTAATTTGTTGGATTGGGCAAGCTTAAGTGTTATTTCAAAAGGTGCGCCAATAGGTACCACAAGTTCTTCAGAAGGATGCAATAATTTTAACATAGCGCCTTCAATAGACATTGTAATTTGGCCATCCATTGCAGCTTGCACATACCTGATTTTTCCTTTGGGATCAGGGATTTGGGCGATTGCAATCAATCCAATTCTGGAGGTGCGGGTTGTCTCAAGCCATTCGGGAAGAAAAACTGGATAAGAAAGTTTCTTAACCTCGGGACCCACAGCGACGACTGAACCTCGAATTCCCTGCCTATGCCTCTGTTGCGTACCCGCCATATCCAGGGTTATCTCGCCTTTGAATCCTTCATTTCGTTCGATGATTATTTCAGGAAGATAAGTTGCACCACGGTGAACCCGAATGCCTCCATCTGCAACTACAGGCTTAACCTTGAAAGGGGGCTTGATGGTGGTTGCAACTAAAATACTCTCTGTCAGATTTGAATCAGGGTTTCGTGCAGCGAGGTCTCCCTTGAGCGGCGCGAGAGCGGTGTTGGTAATCGTTCGATCTGCAACTTTTGCGGTTCCAGTAATTTTTGCCAGCACTGCAGAAGCTGGTGCATCTTTGGTGCATGTTAAAGTTACATTCAAGGAAGCTGCTGTTGGCAAAATGATCAGATTTGCAGGAACGCTAACACCTTCGGGAAGATTAGCAAAAGTTAAAGTGACGGGTTCTTTAAAACCAGCTTCGCGGGTGATGGCGATGGCCAATGCCAAGGTTCCCCCAATTGGAACGCTTGCAGCAGGAAGGGTTCGTAACTTGAAATTGACTTTAGTTTTATCAATTACCAGCCTATATACAGAAGCGAGAGTTTTGGTTTTTCCAGAGAGATCACGAACGATGATTTTGTAATCACCATCAGCAGGCAGGGTGATAGGGAGTTCCGGATCCATGCTTGGTGAAGAATCATCCTTGGAGGCGAGTTCTTTGCCATCGGGCCCAAGAACGGAAAGATTAATATCCAAGTTGGATCCGATTTTTATGGCATCGCAAGAGATAGTCCAAAGCTCGCCTTTTTTACCTTTGAAACTATAAGTGTCTGATTTTTTAGCTTCAGTTAGGCGGCCTGTTGTCGCGCCAGGAACTGTAATGAATTCTGCTTCCGCAACTTTTTCATCAAAGTTGCTAAGCGGAAAGGAGTAGCTTTGGCCGTTGCCAAAGGGTGTTTCAAGCTTGTATACAAAGGAAGCCTGTTTTTCATCAGCGGGGAACGCAACTTCTTTCTTAATGCTTTCGATTTTCGCTTTACCGGTTGCAACACCGATACCAATGAACTCGATGGATTGTTTCTGGCCTCGCTTGCCTGCAGCAGGAATTGCAGTAAGAATTCTCGGCCCACTATCCACCACAAGCCTGTAAGTGAATGACCTAAACCCGCGGTAGTCTACATCTCTGATAGATACAGTATAAGTGTTATCTTTTTCGACTGCGAAAGTAAGGGTTGGATCTGTGCCTTCGGTGTCGAATATTTCCGAAACCTTGCGATTGTTCTGGTCGTGGACTTCAATCACCCCGTTAAAATCAGAACCCAACCTACGAGCAAAAAGATCGCAAGTGATGATGCCCGATATTTTTGATTTGAATTGATAGCGGTCGACTTCCTCGATGCGTTTTAATCTACCAGAAACGGTTACGGGGAAAGCTGGAAGTTGCTGTGGGGTTCGCAGAGATTCATCTTCAAGGATCTCCGGAGTATTTCCCACCATGAATAGGCCGCCATTGCCCGCACCGTTGGCGTTGGCGACCCGCCAGTGAATCGGGCCTAAAGGCATCCCATCGGGAAGAGTAAAGCGGGCGGATATTTCGCGGGGCAGTGAAGGGTCGTTTGCAAAACTTTTAATATCGAACCAATAAGGAGGCTCGTGCATTAATACCGGGCCGGGTGGCGAAAGCACCTCGAGTTTTACTCGTTTATCAGCTACAAAAAACTCGGTGTCAGGCGTCCAATCCTGCCCGCCTAGCTTTACTTCAATCTTAGTGCCAGCTTTTCCACCCGCAGGATAGGCGTATCCAACCCCGCCCGGTATGAGTTGCGCCCTTGCTTCATGCTGCAATAATATCAGCGCAAAAGTGAAAACGCTTGCTAGCACAATAGTTGATCGTAGAGAACGCATTATCTTTTTTCCAAGTCTGGGAATGCTGGCTACTGGCCCACATTTAAATCAGAAGTTCTTTGATGACCTTGCCCCCGCTGACAATAGGCACAGGTCTTCCAAGAGGAGTGCGATACACTTTATCTGAATCGATTCCCATCAGATGGAAGATGGTTCGTAGAACATCAGCCACGCCGAAGGGTTCTGTCGTTGGGAACGATGCTGTCTTATCAGTTGCACCAACAATGATGCCAGGTTTAATGCCGCCGCCTGCAAGTAAAACGCTTTGCGCCTGCGACCAATGATCACGCCCAGCTTTATCATTAATGCGTGGCGTACGGCCCATTTCACCCATCATGACCACCAAGGTGGTATCAAGCAAACCACGGTCTTGAAGATCAGCAACGAGCGTGCTGAATGCCATATCCGCATGAGGGATCAAATCTTTTTCTAAGCTAGGGAAACAAGAGAAGTGGGTATCCCAACTACCGTGATCAACCCCGACAAATCTGCAACCCGCTTCTACCAATCTACGGCTTAACAGCGAGCATTGCCCTAGGGAAGTATGTCCATAAGCGGTACGAAGTTTTTCGGGTTCGCTTTTAAGATCGAAGGCTTTTCGAGCTTCGGGCGAGGTGATCAAATCCCTGGCTTTGTCGTAATAGGTAGCCATAGTGTTGGCTCTGCCCGATTGCACGGAATCTTTTTCCAAACCTTTGAGAACGCGTTGCCTGCGCTTGAATCGGAGTTCGCTAAGCCGTTCATCGGTTTGCAAATCCTTGACCTCGAAATCAGGTTGTACAGGGTCAGATTCAATCACAAAGGGTGCGTGCTCTGCACCATAGAACCCTGGGCCTCCTGCAGTCAAAGGGTGTGGCATATTGATGTAAGGAGGAACACTCCCCCGAGTGCCCAATTCACGCGAAACAATCGAGCCAAGTGAGGGATAAAGCTCGTTGACAGGGACACGCGAATTCGCACCATCAGCGAAATTAGGCCGGTTCCCCGTAAGCACATAATGCGAACCCGTGGTATGCCCATTATCGTTATGACTGTGCGAACGAAGGATGGTGTACTTGTCTGCAATCTTGGCGCTGCGATGGCAATGCTCGCCCACCATGGTGCCAACCACATTGGTGCGGATCGGCTTATAAGGCCCGCGGATTTCAGCAGGTGCATCGGGTTTCATGTCCCACATATCAATGGTGGATGGTCCACCCTGAAGATAAAGAAAGATGCACGATTTTGCTTTGGCAGCCTGCCCATTAGAGGCAGTGGCTTCCATCTGGAAAAGCTTGGGAAGTGTAAGCCCACCAAGAAATCCCGATGCACCAATTCGCAATGCCTGCCTTCTAGAGACTCCATCGCAAAAAAGATTCGACCGTTTGACTGGTTCATTCATCATGATGACTTTCCCCTTTAAAAGTGAAGCTTTTTACCGATACATCAATGGATGTAAACGAATTCCTTAGTGTTGAATAACGCCCACAAGGCATCTTCCACCGCAGCTCTTCTGTCTGCTCCCGCCTCTTTAAATAATTCCAGCAAAACTTCAGTTTCTTTTGCTGTGGGGAATCTGCACAACACTGCCAAGTATAACTCAGCAATGATTTCAGGCGCAGTCAATTTCGATTCTGCCAACTGCCTGGCAGTGCCTTTTCTCGCATGAATCTTGGCGACAATTTCAGGGGCATTCATCAGATGCAACGCCTGAGCAATGCTTGGCTCGTTGCTTCTTTCGCATTCGCAAACGCTTGCTCGTACCGGTCTGCCAAACAGTTTTAGAAAATACGAGGGCATTCGATTATCCCAAACCTGAATGGCTCGCACTCCCTCGGGCCAGCCGTTAAACTTCTCTGCAATTCCCGTTACCTGCGTGATCGCATCAAGCAAAACTTCTGCAGGCATCGCTCGGTTGACGCTGTGCGAAAAGTTTTGCTCATCGTTGGTGTTAAGAGGAGTTCCGATTCCTAGTTGATAGGTGCGCGAATTCAAAATAGTTTTCGTCAGCGCCTTAAGATTGTATTTGTTTTTCTTTAGATGAAGCGCAAGCTCATCTAGAAGGGGTTCATTGCTTGCAGGGTTGGTGGTGCGGAAATCATCAATCGGCTCGACAAGGCCCTTGCCGAAATAGTGCGACCAAATTCGATTTGTAATAGACTTTGCAAAAAATGGATTGCTCTCGTTCATCATCCAGGTGGCAAGTAATTCCCGCCTGTCTGTCACTATCAACGAAGATGCTTCTTTTTCACCCAAGGCCTTGGTGGGTATCAGAGCCTTGGTGCGAGGGTTTTTTAGATCGTTTCCGATTTTGCCTACGATTGATTCCGAACCCGTTGGCAGAGATTTCTTTGCCACGCCTGTGAAGAACCCAGCAAGGGCAAAGTAGTCATCCTGCCCCCATTTTTCTGAAGGATGATGATGACACTGCGCACACTCGATTCGAACGCCCAGAAAAAGCTGGCTAACAGAACGGCTTATGATTTCTGGTGTGGTAAGTGCTTTGTAAAACGCAGCAGGGCTTTCCGCAGTGGTACTGCCTTGGGCTAAAAGAATGTCTTTTACCATTTCATCGTAAGGCCTGTTTTCTGCAAATTGCCCTCGCAGCCAGCGTGTCATTCCAATTGCACCCTGTGCAGTAATCGCATCGCGATCCACCCTTAGCAGATCCGACCATTGCATGGCCCAGAAATCCGCATACTCAGGCCTTTCGAGTAATTGATCAATGAGTTTTGTTCGTTTATCGGCTGCAGTGTCTTGCAAAAACTTGCGTGCCTCTAATGCAGTGGGCAGCGTTCCAATCGTATCTAAGTAAACCCTGCGCATAAAGGTTGCATCATTGGCAAGATCACTGGGGGGAATCCCCAGCATCGAAAGCTTGTTCCAGACATGCGCATCGACGAAGTTGTTTTCCTTGGGTCGTGTAAAGGGCGAACCTTTTCTAGGAATGGTGATTCTGCAAACATTGACTTCACCCATGTAACGCACCAGGATTGCAGCTTCACCTGGATTATCGCCCGCTTGAATTCCACCCCTGCGATCTACCCCAGCGATGGTGGGGGCGTTGGATTCGAACTCTGCTTCTGCGGTAACACAAAATCGGGTTCCCTCGGAGTTGATGGCTGTTACCCGTAATTGCTGGCTGCCATTGGGTTCTAAAATAAACTGAGTTGGTTGTACTTCTAATGCAACTACAGTACTGGTGTTTTCAGATTTATAGTTCATGCCCTCTGCTATCCAGCGGAGAAGGCGCTTATAGGGTAGACTACCCTCGGCGATTTTTCTGCCACCACCATGGGGGATTCGTGCGGATGCTTTGGCAACGAGAAGACTGTTTTCTGGAGAAGCTGCGAAAACTCGTCTGCCTCTTCCTTCCATCACCAAGGATTGATAATCTGCGAAAGGGTCGAAGCCAAACACACTCAATTTGAAACCATTCTGGCCTTCATTTTTGCCATGGCATCCGCCCGAGTTGCAGCTAGCTTTAGTAAGAAGAGGGATGATTTGTTGTTCAAATGAAACGGGTCTTGGGTTCTTTAATCCGACGACTTTTACATTAACGCGTGCCTGTTCGCCCTCATGGGATACGGTTATTAAGGTTTCGCCTTCAGCAATGGGTTCGATCAAGCCAAAGGAATCGATGCGGATGATCTTTGGATCTGTGATTGCGTACTTTGCAAGGTTGCTAACATCTGATCGGTTTCCGGTTTTCTTATCTATTCGAGTTATCAATATTTGTTGGGTTGATTCTGG
>CAMDHK010000154.1 GCA_945897965.1 Candidatus Kuenenia stuttgartensis
GTGGAAGACTTGGGTAGCAGAAAGGTAGTGGGGCACGCCATGGGAACACGGATGACCAGTATGTTGCCTTTAAGTGCGTTACGAAAAGCTTTGATGGAAAGGGATATTCCAAAGGCATTGATCTGTCATTCAGATCAGGGAAGCCAGTATCGAAGCAAACAATATCGAAAAGAACTTACAAAGTATGGAATCCGACCCAGCATGTCTCGCAGGGGCAATTGTTATGACAATGCTCCTGCAGAATCATTCTTTGCCATTATGAAAAGGGAGCTGGACCTAAGGAGTATGCACACCAGAGAGCAAACCGCTCAGGAAATCTTTGAATTCATTGAATGCTTTTATAACCGCAAACGAATTCATTCTGCCTTGGGATATATCTCGCCGGAGGAACACGAATTGCATTGGAAAACAAAATACAGCTCTAGAATTAGAAAAAAACACATGCCCAATCTTGCCTAACCGTTACCCTCTTAACTTACTGTGGACAAAATCGGGTGCAGTTTAGACCAAGCTTCGAAGCATTTAAACCTAAACACCCTTAGCTTAAAACATGTGCCATTTGTAACAAATGAGGTTAGTTAGCACTCCCTTAAAAAATCAGTCAATAGTCAGTTTTGAAAATCAATCCAAGACAATTAAGTAACCCAGAATTGTATTATGCTTCTTTGTGAACTTAGCGTCTTCGCGGTAAAAGTTCTTAGTTTTTAAAAGCATATTCACCGCTAAGACGCCAAGACCGCCAAGGAAGACAAGTAAGCCGGACTAGTATTCTGTTTCTTAGCGAACTTAGCGTCTTTGAGTTAAAAGTGCTTAGTTTTTAAAATCCATCCTCACCGCGAAGACGCCAAGAGCGCAAAGGAAGACAAGAAAGCCGGACTAGTATTATGCTTCTTAGCGAACTTAGCGTCTTTGAGTTAAAAGTGCTTAGTTTTTAAAATCCATCCTCACCGCGAAGACGCCAAGAGCGCCAAGGAAGACAATTAAGCCAGACTTGTATTATGGTTCTTTGCCAACTTAGTGTCTTTGCGGAAAAAGTTCTTAGTTTTGCCTCGAAATCAGAATTAGTTGGCATCTTTTGCAGAATTACATTAAAAATTTACTAGAATTACTCTTGGGTCAACAAGGCATTTAAAACAAGGAATGATTAAGCATGGCACGCACATTGAAGCTGAAGACTAGGAAAAAAAGAAACAATATTAAGAGAAAACGCCAACGCTTTTTGAAAAAGGATCATTAATCCTTAGCGCAATTTGCGTTAGCACCACGATCTTGAAAAAGGATCATCCTCGCATTTGGCAGGATGATCCTTTTTTTATTTAAAGCCGAGTTATTCAAATTAAGGGTTAGCCTTTTTAATTTCTGCATTCTTTTCATTATCCGATTACTAGTTTTTACATCTCAAGGCGGTTTTATAAGACCTTAAATAATTAGTTGTTTTAAACAATTAAAGTTAAATTCGATTGCCCTAACGAGGTTCGTTATTTTACAATAAGAGTCTATAAATTTAGGGTATCTGATTACTGTGAAAGGTTAATCATGGCGCATAAATTATTCTCATTGGTGCTGATGTTGGTATTGGCATTGCCGGTGGTGATATTCGCCTTTGCAGGGGATGAATCTAAAGCGCCTGCGCCCTCAGAAATTATGCAGAAGCAAATAGCAGATGCGACCAAGGTATATGGTGAAAAGAAAGAGGTATACCGGAAGGATGTACTGGATCTATTCGAAAGAAAAGAGAAGTTCGCGCGAGATAAAGGTGATTTAAAAACACTTAATCTGATCAAGAAAGAGAAAGATGCATTTTTTGAGAATGGCAAAGATCCCACACTCTTTTTTGTAACGGATCAGAAGAGGTTTTTAGAACTGGCAAAGTTGGATCTAATCAAGGCCTATGAAAAAACCATCAAAGATTGCCTTAAAATGAAACTTGATGAGGAGGCGGAAGGGTTTTCGAAAGAGTTGGAAGAAATAAGAGCGGGGAAGATAAAGGCGGAGATAAAGGTTGAAGAAAAGAAAGCAAAGCTTATTGTTCTACAAGCGCCATTTTCCGCAGTCGCAGCTAAAAATGCGCAGACTCAATTAGCCAAGAGTTTAGGCAAGTTAATCGAGGCCAAGATTGATTTAGGTAAGGGTGTAAAGCTTGAGATGATATTAATCCCAGCGGGGAAGTTTATGATGGGAGACCCAGGGAAAGATCATGAAGTATCCTTAACCAAGCCATTTTACATGGGGAAGTATGAAGTGACGCAGGAGCAGTGGCAAGTAATAATGGGGAGTAATCCTAGTGAAAAAAAGGGGGTAAAGTGGCCAGTTGGTAATTTATCTTGGAATGATTGCCAAGATTTTATTCAGAAACTGAATGCCAAGACGAAAGGGGGTTATCGTCTGCCAACGGAGGCGGAATGGGAATATGCATGTAGGGCAGGAACTACGACTGCATATGCTTTTGGGGATAGCATTACCTTAGGTGATGCAAATTTTGGCCCAGGAGGCAAAAGCGTAACTGTAGGGAGTTACAAGCCAAATAGGTTTGGCTTGTATGATATGCACGGGTATGTATGGGAGTGGTGTGAAGATTGGGTAGCAGCATACCCAGAGGAATCGATAACAGATCCGAAGGGGCCAGTTAGTGGCGAATACCGCATATTGCGCGGCGGGGGTTTTAATAATAATAAGTTGTCTGCTCGTTCTTCCTTACGGAACAATGATTCGGCGCCCACTCGGACACTTACCGATTTTGGTTTCCGTTTGGTGGGAACACCATAAACGAAGCCTACCTAGGTTTTTTCAATTTAGTATAGAGATAAGAAAACAGGAATCTAATCATGGCGCATAAATTATTCTCATTGGTAATGATGTTGGTATTGGCATTACCGGTGGTGATATTCGCATTCGCAGGGGATGAATATAAAGCGCCTACGCCCGCGGAAGTTATGCAGAACCAAATCGCAGATGCGATCAAGATATATGGTGAAAAGAAAGAGATGTTCCGTAAGGATGTGCTGGATCTATTCGAAAGAAAAGAGAAATTTGCCCGTGATAAGGGCGATTTAAAAACGCTTAATCAGATTAAGAAAGAGAAAGATGCGTTTTTTGAGAATGGTAAGGATCCTACACTCTTTTTTGTAACGGATCAAAAGAGGTTTTTAGAACTGGCAAAGTTGGATCTAATCAAGGCGTATGAAAAAACCATAAAAGATTGTCTTAAAATGAAGCTTGATGTGGAAGCGGAGGGGTTTTCGAAAGATTTGGAAGAGATAAAGGCGGGGAAGGTAAAGGCGGTGGTAAAGAAAGCAAAGCCAATTTTTCTGGAGGCCCCTTTTAGTGCAGAGGCAGCTAAAACCGCGCAGATGGAATTAGCGAAGAGTTTAAATAAGCCAATCGAGGCAATGATTGATTTAGGCAAGGGTGTAAAGCTTGAGATGGTGTTAATCCCTGCGGGGAAATTTATGATGGGATCGCCAGCGTCGGAAGTTGGCCGTAAGGATAACGAAGCGCAGCATGAAGTTACTTTAACCAAGCCATTTTATATGGGAAAGTATGAAGTGACGCAGGAGCAATGGCAAGCGGTGATGGGAAATAATCCTAGTCAAATAAAAGGTGCAAGGTTACCTGTAACAAATGTCTCTTGGAATGATTGTCAAGATTTTATTAAGAAATTGAATGCCAAGACGAATGGTGGTTATCGGTTACCTACAGAGGCGGAGTGGGAATATGCGTGCAGGGCGGGCACCACGACTGCGTATTCGTATGGAGATAACATTACGAAGAGTGATGCAAATTATGGCCCTGGAGGTAAAAGCGTAGCAGTAGGAGGTTACAAACCGAATGCCTTTGGCCTTTTTGACATGCATGGGAATGTATGGGAGTGGTGTGAAGATTTTAAAACTGGGACAAACCATATATTGAGAGGCGGTTCTTTTGGCTTTAAAGAATCAACTGCGCGGTCTTCTCACCAGGGGAACTATATACCAACTTATCAAGATGTTTTTGGCGGTTTCCGTTTGGTAAGGATATCATAACCGAATCAAAACTGTGAGTTCAAATTTTGATATTCAGAACAGAAAATAGGAATCTAATCATGGCGCATAAATTATTCTCATTGGTACTGATGTTGGTATTGCCGTTGCCGGTGGTGATATTCGCCTTCGCAGGGGATGAATCTAAAGCGCCTACGCCCGCAGAAGTTATGCAGAAGCAAATAGCAGATGCGATCAAGGTCTATGGTGAAAAGAAAGAGGTATACCGGAAGGATGTACTGGACTTATTTGAAAGAAAAGAGAAATTTGCGCGAGATAAGGGCGATTTAAAAACGCTTAATCTGATCAAGAAAGAGAAAGATGCGTTTTTTGAAAATGGCAAAGATCCCACACTCTTTTTTGTAACGGATCAGAAGAGGTTTTTGGAATTAGCAAAGTTGGATCTAATCAAGGCGTATGAAAAAACCATAAAAGATTGCCTTAAAATGAAGCTTGATGTGGAGGCGGAGGGGTTTTCGAAAGAGTTGGAAGAAATAAGAGCGGGGAAGATAAAGGTTGAAGTAAAAGTTGAGGTAATGAAAGCAAAGCCAATTTTTCTGGAAGCCCCATTTTCTGCAGTAGCAGCTAAAACTGCGCAGATGGAGTTAGCAAAAAGTTTAAATAAGCCAATCGAGGCAAAGATTGATTTAGGTAAGGGAGTAAAGCTTGAGTTGGTTTTAATCCCTGCGGGGAAGTTTATCATGGGATCTCCAGCGTCGGAGGTTGGCCATAAGGATAACGAAACGCAGCATGAAGTAACGCTGACGAAGCCATTTTACATGGGAAAGTATGAAGTGACGCAAGAGCAATGGCAGGCGGTGATGGGGAATAATCCAAGTGAAACGAAGGGCGTAAGATTGCCAGTTAATAAGGTGTCTTGGAATGATTGCCAGGATTACATTAAGAAATTGAATGGTAAGACAAATGGAGGTTATCGATTGCCAAGTGAAGCTGAATGGGAATATGCATGCAGGGCAGGGACCAAAACAGCGTATGCTTTTGGAAATAGTATTACTAAGAGTGATGTAAGTTTTGGCAAAGATTCGACAATGGTAGTTGGAAGTTATAAAAACAATTTTTTTGGGTTATATGATATGCATGGGAATGTATTGGAATTCTGCCAAGATTGGTTTGAATCTTACCCAGTTGGTTCGGAGATCGATCCTCATGGCCCCCCAATTGGGCAAGCTAAAGTAGTTCGGGGAGGTTCATATCATAAAAATACCAATCCTCTATTTACACGGTCTGCAATGCGTTTTGGTGCCGGAAGATCGCCTTCGAATAGTGATATTGATTTAGGATTTCGCTTGGTAAAGACACCATAAGTACTACTTAGCCACTTTTTTGCTTACTGCTTCTGTATTTGAAAACAATAGGGCTAAATCATTCATTTGATCCATTCTTCGGGTAGAGTAGGTTTAATAGACCAATGAATCAAGAAATCGGAATACCATGAGCACAACCGAAACTGTCCTAGAAGGAACATTGAACCCCGATGGCACCCTAATTTTGGATGAAGCTCCAAAATTGCCCCGGGTAGGGTAAAGGTGCTGTTGCAAGGTATCGATGTTAAAAATCCCCAGATAATTGGCGCTGAGTTTTTTCAAATGATGGAAGAAATTTGGTCGGCACAACGATCCAGAGGCCATGTTTCGCGAAGTGTTGAAGAAGTTGAATTGGAAAGCCAAAAATTAAATGCGCAGATGGCGAGCGAAATTGATGCAACGATCCACCTCCAAGAAGAATGTCGGGAAAGACGGAAACAAGTGGATGGCGAGAATACCGCGCCATGATCGTTTTCGATGTTAGAACTAAGCAAACAGAAATCTTCTGAGGTATGATAGTTGAGTGGGAATGAAATGGGCAGGTTTTTTTCAGGAGTATGAAAATGAAGATAAGTCGGGTTACCGTTGATGCCACTCAAATGAATGGTGTGCCCTGTGTTAGGGGGCTGAGAATTCCGGTTGCCACGATTGTGGAAATGGTAGCTCAAGGTATGAGTGATACGGAAATTCTAACTGCTTATCCCGATTTAGAACTAGGGGATATTCGCGAAGCCCTTAGCTATGCCGCTGCGGCCTTGCGCGAACGGGAATTACCTATAGTTGGCGTGGCATGAGGTTTCTTATTGATAACGCTCTATCGCCTGCCGTTGCGCTGGGACTAGTGATGGCAGGGCATGATGCGGTGCATGTGCGTGAGTATGGTATGTCGGGTAGCAGCGATGCGGCTATTTTAGAGCGTGCTGCATTAGAGGACCGGATAGTAGTTTCCGCCGATACAGACTTTGGAACTTTGCTGGCATTGCGCAAGGAAGCGAAACCTTCGGTGCTTTTGTTTCGAGGTGCAACGCCCCGCCTACCTCAACAACAGGTAAAGTTATTGCTGATGAATTTACAAAGTATTGAACAGGATCTTCTGCAAGGTGCGGTGGTTGCGATTGAGCCGGGCCGGATTCGGGTGCGCTCATTGCCGATACTTCCACTTGAATAAACTAATTCAATAATACTTAGAAATGAACCGTTGTGATTTGCTGTAAATTAAAAGAGAACCCACCCAGCGCAGTGGGATGGGCTTGAAGGCGATAAATCTGAAGCGAGAATACCGAAGGCGCGGGGTGAATACCCTTCGGCAAGCTCAGGGTCCGGGTTCGGTCAGTGAGTTTGTTGAACTGGATGTTATAATTTGCGTCGGGCTCGGGTTTTCTTTTTGGTTCGGTCAGTGAGCTTGCCGAACTGGGTGTTATAAGTTGCGTCGGGCCCGCATAATTAAAAAAGGTGCAAATGGAGCGGTTGCAGTGGGGCTTCGCCCAGCAAAGACACCATAATCACTGCTTAGCCACTTTATGTTTGCTGCTTCTGTATTTTAAAATAATAGGGCTAAATTATGCATTCGATTCATTCTTCGGGTAGAATTCAATAGATATGGAATTGAAAATTAAATGAAACAAGTATAAGGCATCGGTAAGTATTATTGAAAATTTCACAGCAATTATTAAATTTTTATGCAAGAAAAGGTGTTCCATGACCACCGTAACGATTGAAGAAGCCCAAGCTAAACTTGCGGAGTTGATTGAGCATTTACCAGCAGGTGAAGAATTGATGATAACCCGAAACGAACTCCCTATAGCTAGGCTTTTTGCAGAAGGTAAACCCGCACGGAAACCGCGTAAGGCTGGTAGTGCCAAGGGTTTGTTGACTATTCTCGAGGATGACAAAGAGCATTTGGATGATTTTAAGGAATACATGGAATGAGGGTGTTACTTGATACCCACGCCTTCCTCTGGTTTATTTTGGATGACCCGAAATTAAGCACCCTTGCAAGAGGGATTATTGAAGAAGAAAAGAATGATATTCTTATAAGCCCGGCAAGCTATTGGGAAATCGCAATCAAGATAAGACTAAAGAAATATTCTCTGCCACAACCTTACTTGCAATTCATGCAATCACAAATTGCATCCAATGAGTTTAAAATTCTACCATTGGAATTAATGCATACAGATTTACTTATTACGCTGCCAATTCATCATAAGGATCCGTTTGATCGGTTGCTGGTTTGCCAGTCTCTGGCAGAGGGTATTCCATTGGTTAGCGCCGACGCTGGCCTTGATTGCTATGGCATCAATCGCCTTTGGTGATAATTTGAATTGAATAAACTAATTCAATAATAATCTGAAATGAACCGTTGTGATTTGCTGCAAGTTAAAATACAACCCACCCACCGCAGTGGGATGGGCTTAAAGGCGATAAACCCGAAGCGAGAGTGCCGAAGGTGCTGGGTGGAGACCCTTCGGCAAGCTCAGGGTTCGGGTTCGGTCAGTGAGCTTGCCGAACTGTGTGTTATAAGTTGTTCAGGGTGCGGGTTTTCTTTTTTGTTTGGTCAGTGAGCTTGCCGAACTGTGTGTTATAAGTTGTTCAGGGTGCGGGTTTTCTTTTTTGTTCGGTCAGTGAGCTTGTCGAACTGGATGTTATAAGTTGCTCAGGGCTCGGGTTCGGTCAGTGAGCTTGCCGAACTGGGTGTTATAAGTTGTGTAGGGCTTGGTTTTCTTTTTTGTTCGGTCAGTGAGCTTGTCGAACTGGCTGTTATAAGTTCAGGGCCCGCATAATTAAAAAAGGTTCAAATGGAGCGGTTGCAGTGGGGCTTCCCCATCGCAACCGCTCTGTCTTTAAATTGGCGTGTAACAATAAACGGGAAGTAAAAAATAAAGAGGAAGAGTTAGCCATGGAAGGACACGGAATTTCACGGAATCAAAACAAGCCATGGATTTTGGGAAATCACTGTGCTGGAGGTTGGAACCCGGGCGAGCGAAGCGGAAGGGCCCTTTTCCCGGAGGGAAGAGGGTTGTGCGCCTGTGAGGATCGTGAGTCAGCGGGGTGAGAGTCCCCGTCAGAAGGAGGTTTGGCCTGATGAAGCTGAGGGTAACTGCGTCGCAGCGATGCGGGGTGGAGAGCAACCCAAGGCGAAAGATTCGTCCGTAACGCAAGTGAACTCGATTCGGTTCATGACCTTGGCGAGCCTTCAGTCCAATGGCGAAGCCCAAATGACGCCAACGACCTCAAAAGAGGAGTGACAGTGGGAAGATAAATTCTGCTGGGTCATGCGGTAAAGCCCGGGTGGTCAAAACCCAAACACGACCTACCGGGAAGGTCAGGGATGGTTGGAGACGGAAGGATAAGAAGGCCCATGATCTTAAGCAGGGAGACCTGTGCAGGAACGGAAGAGGCGCAAGCCTGCCTGTGCAGGAGTCAGAGCACCCATAGTAGCGATGAAGCCGGGTAATTCTGGTGGAGCGAAGGGGTGCAGGAAGATGGAGGCGGGATGTCAGGATCGCAGGAAGAAAACCGAGCGGAAGTGCCTGAAAAGGCTCAGCAAGACGGAGAAGTCCGAGCCCGATGGGCATGGGCGGAAGCTGCGGTATGGACAGACCGAATGTTGACAGCGCTCGAAGAGGGCGTCAAGGGAGACAAGTGGTTTAGGTTGATCGATAAAGTCTATGCGGAGCGAAACTTATTGGCAGGCTACCGGAAGGTGGCAGCCAACAAGGGTGCGCCGGGAGTGGATCACATCACTGTGGAAGAGTATGGCAGGAATCTGGAAATGAATGTGGCAAGAGCCTCGAAGGCATTAATCGAGGGCACCTATGTGCCCCAAGCAATCAGGCGGGTATTTATACCAAAGCCTGGAAGCAACGAGCAAAGGCCGTTGGGGATTCCGACCGTTCAAGACCGGGTGATACAGGCGGCGGTACGCAATGTGGTGGAACCGATCTTTGAGAAGGAGTTTGCCGAACGTAGTTATGGATTTCGCCCTGTAAAGGGTTGTAAAGACGCACTGCGGCGTGTGGATGAATTATTGAAGCAAGGCTATCACTATGTGGTGGATGCAGACCTGAAGAGCTACTTTGACACGATTCCGCATGACAGGCTGATGGGCCGACTGCGGGAACGCATTGCGGATGGCAGGGTGCTGAAGCTGATAGAATCATTTCTGAAAGCCGGAATTATGGAAGGTGATGAAGAAATGAAACCAGAGGCAGGAGCACCTCAAGGCGCAGTGTTGAGTCCGTTGTTGAGCAACATCTATTTGAATCCACTGGACCACCAGATGGCGGGACAGGGATATGAGATGGTGCGCTATGCGGATGATTTTGTGATCCTGTGCAAGAGTTTGGAGGAAGCGGAACAGGCATTGGCGAAGGTGCGCCAATGGTGTGAAGTGGAAGGCTTGACCTTGCATCCAACCAAGACCAAAATCGTGGACATACGGGTGGAAGGCTTCGACTTTTTGGGATACCGCTTTCAGACGA
>CAMDHK010000155.1 GCA_945897965.1 Candidatus Kuenenia stuttgartensis
CTGATTTTGTGAAAGCGTTTTTCGTCAAACTGCGATTGATAGCATTGGACTGAAGCCATTTTCTTTTCAATCGTAGAGCTTATATCGATGGTGAAAGAGCCGGGGAAGTGTCGGATTTCTGCATCAAAGGGGAAGGGCGCATAAACCAGGTGGGTGATACGGTGGGGCGGAGTGTTGCCAAATTTTTCATCCCATTTGGTGAGTTGCGAAGAAAATCTGGAAGCCTCGATGAGTAATTGTGCTTGGTAATGATCAGGTGAAGCCGCGGGTGTTCTGCCACTGGTGCCTAGAAGGATATCGGGTTTTAGTTTTCGTAAAAGAGTGGCGAGGGCAAAGCGATTTTCGGGGCTATCCATGAGAATGCGGTTGGGCAAGCCTAGTTGAAATCGGGCCTGAACCCCAAGTGTAATTCTTGCTTGTTCTGCTTCTTTTGCCCTTATTTCTTCAGATCCCCTTGGGGTTGGTTCACCAGTGGTTAGGTCTATAATTGCGACTTTGTAGCCTTGCGAGGTAAGCATTGCAAGGGTACCGCCGCAGGTTATTTCGAGGTCATCGGGGTGGGCTGCTACAGCAACAACATCCCATTTTTCATCAAGATTTGCAGTCATTGTAAGCTCCTTAGAAAGATTAAAAATTCTTCATAATGATGGTTTAACATAAAAAATCAGAATTTCTCTCATGATTTATTCACGAGTCATCTGTTATCGAGGATAATAGATATGCGTGTGATTAAAAAGCCGAATGGGGAAATGTCGTGAAAATTCTTCTGGTTGAAGACCACAAATTGCTGGCAAGATCTTTGAAACAAGCTTTAGAGGAAGATGGCTTTGCTGTTGACCTTGCTGTTGCAGGGGACGAAGCCGATGCCAAGGCCCGTGGTGCTATTTATGATGTTGTTATTTTAGACCTTATGCTTCCGAAGATTGATGGGCTGACCTTGTTAAAAGGTTGGCGCAAGGATGGGCTTACTTTTCATGTTCTTATTTTAACAGCGATGGGCACATTGGAAGATAAAGTGCTGGGATTAAACCTCGGAGCGGATGATTATCTTCCGAAGCCTTTTGAGCTGACTGAATTTCTTGCTAGGGTTCGAGCTTTGGTTCGCAGGGGTCATCAAGCGAAGGATCCAATTCTTCGCATTCATGATTTGGAAATAGATACAGGAGCACGAAGTGTTCGTAGGGCGGGCAAAGATATCTATCTTACTCCCAGAGAATTTTCCTTGCTTCGGTTTCTTTGTTACCATCGGGGCAAGGTTGTAACAAGATCGATGGTGTGGGAGCATTTGTATGATGAAAATGATGATAATACCTCTAATGTGGTGGATGTATATGTCAGGTATCTGCGCAATAAAATTGACAAGAACTTTACCCCGCCTTTGATTCTCACGCGCTGGGGCGAAGGATACATGATCAAGGGTGATTAACATGCAATCGATCCGGTTTTCGCTAACGATATGCTTTCTCGCACTGCTGGCGTTTTCGCTGGGTGGGGCTTCGTTGATGGCGTATCGAAGTGCCTCGCGCAATCTGGAAGGCCGTCTTAGCATTCAAAAAGAACTGGCCCAAACCACCTACAAAGACCGCTGCAGAGATGAGGAAAACAGGCTTGATGATGCTCTTTTATTTCAGGCCCAGACACTCGCAAGGCTTGTGCAATTTCATGTTGATTGGGGCAAATTACGATTCCTGGAACTTCACACCCTTGGCTTGCTGGCTGCGCCTGCTAGCTCTAGCGCTTATGTTCAGGCTCCTATTTGGGCGCTTCAAGGTACTCGCGGTTTTGCCTTTGATTTATTTCGAAGGGCAACTCCCTCTATCCGTTTTGATCCTGCTGAACTTTTAACTCGACTGGATGGTCAGGTTGCAGAGTTTTTTCAAATTGATACCGCTTGGAATGCCTCTTACAAATCCAATTCCCTAGAGGCTATGAGCATGGCAATCAATTTGGCGACCTTTGCACCAGACGAAGTGCTGCATTGGGAATATGAAGATATGCAGTTGAGTGAAAGTTTGAAGGTGCGGAGGGTTGTGCTGAAGGCATCGAGATTTTTACTGGGGCCTAATTTGCCTTCGCTTCCTCGCAATCGCAATCCAGGGCCAAACAGGGGTGCAGAACCTCTGCCTCCGCCCCGCAATAATATTGCTGCAGATGCTTCATTTAGGCCTGCAATTTTTATCCAGTGTGCGTATGACTTAGCAAAACGCGATGCTTTGTTTGCTTCTTTCGCACAGCAACGAAATGAGGACATTCTTAACTTTGCAAGCGAGCATAAAAAAGATCTCGAGGGATTTCGTGGCATGCTGGCTGCGATAAATCTACTTACCTTTCTTGCAGGTGGGGGCATTTGCTTCTGGCTTGTAAGGGTTGGCCTTGCTCCGTTAAATCTTTTTACTGTTGCAGTAAGCCGTATCAATGAAAAAGATTTCAATCTTGATATCACTGACAAACAGTTACCCGAAGAGTTAAAGCCCATTGCAATCAGGTTGGGACTTACTTTAGACCAGTTGAAAAAAGCATTTGCCCGAGAGAAACAAGCCACGGCAGATATCTCTCATGAATTACGAACACCGCTTTCTGCGATGCTTGCAACTTTGGATTTGGCACTGCGAAAAACCAGAACCGTGGAAGAATATCGGGTGATGTTGGAAGATTGTAGGGAGAGTTGCACCAACATGCACAAGGATGTTGAAAGGCTGCTTACGCTAGCGCGATTGGATGCGGGTGCAGATCCATTCCGCCCAGAGTTATTTGATCTTTCTCATTTGGCTTCTGATTGTGTCAAGATGCTTTCACCTTTGGCTCAATCCAAGGGGATTGAACTTCAGTTTGAGGGTGAACCAAATCTTGATATTCAATCTGATCCAGGCAAATTAAAAGAGATTCTAGTTAATCTGCTTCATAACGCTGTTCAATACAATAAGCCTTCGGGCAGTGTGTTTTTAAGATTAAGCTCGCGCCCAGGATCAATCATCATAGAAGTCGAAGATAACGGAATCGGAATTGAAGCTTCGAAAAAGAATATGATTTTTGAACGCTTTTTCCGAGTGGATGCTTCTAGAAGCCATGGCGATTCCACTAACTGTGGATTGGGGTTAGCCATTGTAAAAGGGTATGCAGAGTTACTAGGTGCAGGCCTTGAAGTAACTAGTGAACTAGGTCAGGGATCAACATTTAAAATCGTTTTACCGGCACCTTTAATCAAAGAAGCTTTTGCTGCAAGTAGATTATAGCCGGGTTATTTTTTCGAGAAGTCGGGCAACTTGCCTGCGGTTACTTCTTTTTCCCATTCGTCGAGTAATGGCCAACCGATGGCGCAAGTGCCAAAATCCGCCATGTATTGATACTCGGTCAATCGATTGATGGCCTTGGTAATGATTTTCTGATCGCGTTTAAAAACAGGGCCATGGCTTGGAAGCAGGAACTGCGAGTCATCTGCAAGGATTCGTTTCAGCGATGTAATAAAGTCAGGAATGTTCGAGCCATGATGCGCATCGATCACGCCCACGCAGCTATCTTTATAAATGTTATCGCCACTGAAAAGCAGGTTGCCCATTTTAAAACTAAGCTGCCCTTGAGTATGGCCTGGTGTGTGCCAGACTTCCAATGTTTGATCGCCCACTTGGATTTTATCACCTTCATTTAGAACGATATCCACTTTACACTTGGGCATGGGGATTTCTATTCCCTGGGCCTTGATAGTGGCGTAGGTAACTATTTCATCACCTGTTTCAATTGGTTCGACACTTGCGGGGTGCGCTGCAATTTTGGTTTTAAGTAGTTCGCGTGCCTTGGCAGAGCCCTGAATGTGGTCTGCATCTGCATGGGTTGCGATGATCATCTTGCAGTTGGATAGATTGAAATCCATTTTTCGAAGTAGATCGACGATGGTATCCAGACTATCTTCAAAGCCTATATCGATTAGAATGAATTCAGACCCGCCATCAATGAGGTAAACATTAACACCTAGCCTGCGACCAGCTTGGTAGTTTAGTTCGATGACATTAGGGAACAAGTATTTTCGTTTCAGCATATAATCATTAAACCTAGTTGAATTGTGTGATAGTTATCTTATTTGATTGTACCGGTATTAACAAGTGTTAAGCGAAAGCTCCAAGGTTGACGCAATTTTCAAGCCCTTCTCGGAAGGAGGGAAATTGCAGAGTCTTAACCAGTTCTCTTTTAAGTTTGAGGTTGGAAATACGCCTGTTGGTTCCTTCATGCGGGGGTGCAGGCTGATCGGGGCTGGGAAGGACGAACTTGGGTGGTGCTGCTTTTAGGAGCAAAGCTAGATGGTTGTAAAAATCACGCCTCAGGGCAGGTTCATCATCGCTTGCATTATAGGTTTCACCAGTTTTTCCATCACTCAGGGCAGCTAAGCATGCCTTGGCGCCATCGGCTACATGCATCAGGTTTAAATATCTATCTGGGGAGCAAACGATAGGTTCGCCTGCCAAAATAGCTTTGCCTCGAATTAATCTGCCTGGGCCATAGATTCCTGAAAACCTTAGTATGATCGCTTCGGGAAGTATGCTTCTTAATTTGTTTTCAGCTTCCAGCACGATTCCGCCCGAACCCTCTGCAGGAATGGTTGGCGATTTTTCATCGACCACTTCGCCCTCGTTTTGGCCATATACGCTTGTGCTGCTGACATGGACAAATCGGCCTTTGAAGTTTTTAGATTGGAGGTAAGTTGCAATGCCTGAAAGGCCATCAACATATACCTCGCGCATTGATTTTCCTGCGCTGCGATCCATGCCCACGCAATGAACCACGCCGTCTACGATAGGAAGGTTGGCATAACTATCCTGATTAGTTACATCGCAAATAACCGGGGTTATTCCTTTGGATATCAACGCATCAGCACGGCTTCGTGTGGTTGCAAATACCTTGATTCCCTTGGCTATTGCATTAGCAGCAATGACATTTCCCAAATAACCGCACCCAATGATTAGAATTTCTTTCATACTTTTCTACCTTCCTCTTACTCCATTGTAGGCTATGCCCATAGAATTAATATTATGCGGTTAAACCAGTCGTTGATCTTTGGTACGCTTGATTCTTTAATGCTAGTGGAGATTTAATGCCCATGGCCAACAACGATAGTCATTCTAGCGAAAATAACCATTCGCCAAACACTGTTTTTGAATCCTCTGCCACATATCGCATGGCATTAAGCCAATTGGAATCGGTGGCTCAACTTTTGAAAATCGACCGGGGCATTCTGCAAAGGCTTTCGGTCCCCAAGCGAGCTATGATTGTAAGTGTGCCGGTTCGCATGGATGATGGGTCCACCCGGGTTTTTAATGGTTACAGGGTGCAGCATAGCCTTACCAGTGGGCCTTCCAAGGGCGGATTGCGTTATCATCCTTCTGTAGATTTGGGCGAAGTTGCGGCACTTTCCATGTGGATGTCGTGGAAGTGTGGCATTATGAATCTGCCTTTTGGCGGGGCCAAAGGCGGTATCACTTGTGACCCAGCGTCTCTTTCAATTGGTGAAAAAGAACGACTTACCCGAAGGTTTACGGAAGAAGTTCTTTCTATTATTGGGCCGAGAATGGATGTAATGGCGCCTGATATGGGTACCGATGAGCAAACCATGGCTTGGATCATGGACACCTACAGCATGAAGGTGGGGTATGCGTGCCCGGAAATTGTAACAGGGAAACCCGTTGAGCTAGGGGGTTGTTTAGGGCGCAGAGAGGCTACAGGACGAGGTGTTACCTTTTGTATTTTGGAAGCGCTGAAGGATCTCAACATTAAACCTGAGGAAGCTACTGCTGTGGTTCAGGGGTTTGGTAATGTTGGGGCGATCACCTGTGCTGAACTTTCTCAAAAAGGGATTAAGGTTATAGCTGTTTCGGATAGGTATGGCGCAATTCATAACTCCCTTGGCATCGATATCGTTGAGCTGCAAAATTTTGTATCGGCGGGTAACTTACTTAAGGACTTCCCCAAAGCAAAGCAGATCGATGCGGATGAAATGCTGATACTTCCCTGCACGGTTTTGGTGCCTGCTGCACTTGAAAGAGTGATTCATGTAAAGAATGCTGCACAGCTTAAGTGCAAGATACTAGCAGAAGCTGCCAACGGCCCGACTACCCCCGAGGCGGATGCCATCATTAGTAAAAGTGATATTTATGTTATCCCGGATATTTTGTGTAATGCGGGTGGTGTTACGGTTTCGTACTTTGAATGGGTGCAGGATATTCAGCAATTGTTATGGAGCGAAGAGCAGGTTAATCATAAATTATATGAGTTGATGATTAATGCATTCAGGCGGGTGCGAGATTTGGCGTTGAACAAGAAAATATCGATGAGGTTGGCGGCTCTATCCTTGGGGGTAGAGAAAATAGCCCGTGAAAAGATCAAACGGGGCTTGTTTCCCTAAAATACTTTTAGATCAATCTGGAGAGTTTATGCCGGTTCAAATTTCCCCTGCAACCCTTAAAGAATGGCTCGATCAGGGGCATAGTATCTATCTTCTTGATGTCCGAGAACCTTGGGAAAATCAGTTCGCTGCCATTCCTAATAGCGTTTTGGTATCTTTGGGCGACCTTTCCAATAGTTTGGATGAGGTAACACCTCCTAAAGATGCTAAAGTTGTTGTTTATTGCCATCATGGGGTTCGAAGCTTATCTGGGGCTGCAATTCTCGAAAATGCAGGCATAACCCCTGCTTATTCACTTGCTGGCGGCATTGAGGCTTGGTCTTGTGAAATTGATCCAAATATTCCCAGATATCGCTAAAAAAGGGGCAAATATGGCTTCTTTAAGTCATTTTGATGATCAGGGCGCCAGCAGAATGGTGGATACTTCGAATAAAGAGGAAACCCAACGCCTTGCTAGGGCTAGTGCCATTGTTCGAATGGAAGAATCTACGGCTGAGTTAATCCGGAACAAAGAGCTTTCTAAGGGTGATGTTTTAGAGGTTGCAAGGCTAGCGGGCATTCAGGCTGCCAAGAAAACTTGGGATCTCATTCCTCTATGCCATCCCTTGGCAATTACGGGTGTAAAACTTGATTTCTCGTTTTTTGAGAAAAACTTGCTTAGAATAACTGCAGTGGTAAAAGTATTTGGCAGGACAGGGGTTGAAATGGAAGCCCTTACGGCTGTTAGTGTTGCTGCCCTTACGGTTTATGATATGTGTAAATCTGTGGATAAAGTTATGACCATTACGGAAATCCGGTTAGATGAAAAGACTGGTGGAAAGAGCGGTTCATTTGTCAGGCAATAATGACAAACCGCATTCCGATCTCCATGAAATGGGCCATAATATGAACGCCTCATTGATGTACTCCACATTTTTTACTCCCGAACGATATGACTCAATGCTCCCGATTCGTTCAGACCTTGAACAAGTCGAACGCATTATCTCGCGCGAGCTTATTTCTAGGCATAAAGAATTTACCGACATCCTTGATCATGTGAGTCAATACAAAGGCAAAAGGCTTCGCCCTGCTCTCCTTCTTGCTTGTGCTCATGCTTGTGGTTTAGTCAATGAAAGCCATTGGGTTTTGGGCGCTGCTGTAGAACTGATTCATACAGCTTCCTTGGTTCATGATGATGTTTTGGATTCTGCTCATATGCGCAGGCATTTGCCCGCTGTTCATACCCTTTGGGGAACCAAATCTGCTGTTTTGCTTGGAGATTGCCTTTTCACTAACGCCTTCCAAATGACTAGTAATTTAGAAAACAACCGTGCTTGCAAGGTTATTGGTAGAAGTGCCCACCGGATTTGCGAGGGCGAACTTTTGCAAAGCTTTCATTCGGGTGATATTAACATCACTGAAGCCACCTACCTTGATATCATTGATGGCAAAACCGCAGAAATGATTTCTGCAAGTTGTGAATTAGGTGCTGCTTACGCTGGGGCGAGTGAAGCGGTGATTGAATCTATGGCTAGTTTTGGTCGTAATCTGGGCATGGCTTTTCAAATCGCTGATGATATTCTTGATCTTGTTGGCCATGAAAATCAAACAGGCAAATCTCTTGGCACCGACCTCGATCAGAAAAAACTTACTTTGCCACTCATATGGCTTTTGCAAAATGGCCCTAATGTAGAAAAGAATAAGATTAAAAGTTTGCTTGAGAAAGATTCTACCGCACAGAGAGGCCAGATAAAAAAGCTTCTTAGTGATTCTGGTGCAATTGATTACGCCAAGAACAAGGCGGAACAATTTATTGCATCTGGCAAGAGGGATTTACAGGCACTTGCTCCTTCGGCATTCAGAAACATTCTGCATCTTATCACAGATCAGATACTAAACCGTTCCTGCTAATTGCAATTTATAGTCAATGATATGTTGAAGAGTTTGCTTAATTGAAGTGGATTCTTTGAGTTCATTTATTTGAGGTTATGCCAAACATAGAGGTTTTCCACTTTCTTGCGGGCCCACTCGGTTTTACGCAGAAACTTCAGACTCGATTTAATGCTTGGATCGTGCGTGAAGCAATTAATGGTGATACGGCTACCAAGTTCTTGCCATCCATAATATTCAACCAACTCGGTCAGAATTTTCTCGAGCGTGATTCCGTGCAGCGGATTGTTTTGCTGGTAATTATCCATTTTGTACATGAATCCGAATCATTCGACTATTGGGAACATAAACACCCGCTTTATCAGGGTCGGGGATAACCCATTCCTAATTATATGTTTTGCGGGCATTTATCCAAAAGATACTGCGGAAGTGCGATGGATTGTGAAAACATAAATCAATCGATTGCTGCGAACCTCCAGGTTGGGACGCTGGGTGGGTATACACCGTTATAAAAGGCTTCGGTTCCAATAGATTCTAATACCTTCTTAAGGGCATGCCTGCGAACCGTTATGTAGTAATACTCACATCGTGAATCCCTAATGTAATCCCAAACTTGGTAGAGTTGATCGGTTTCTTTAATAACTGCATGAAGATCTTCACCAAATGCAGGCTCGAGATTCACTCTTGCGCTAAGGTGATGCCTATAAGCACGGTTGAACCCTAGCATTTCTTGGATGACTAAGCGATCAGGGAATCGCATGGAATCAAACACCAAAGGGGCATCATATAGCTCGTTGTAGCGTTTTTTAAGGAGTTTTACATCCGATTGAAAATCAGATGACCTAAGCAAAATGTATTGGTGTTCACGCGGATCTAGAATTTCGAAGTTTAAGGCGATTGCCTGAACGAATGGAGAGAGATCAGCTTCGTCTTGAATTGATTTCTCGGAGTCTGACATTTCTAATGGGGATAATAACAACATTCCTGCGAGTATGAACTCTGATAGTGCCATGACTGTTTCTCCTCATGAAAGTTACCGGAATGGAACAAAACATGAACCGAGATCAATGCTGGCCTACTTAATTATAGGTAGGCTACGGGACGCTTTTTCACCTGCTTTACAACGAAATCTTTATTTTTGAACCTGACTAAAACTAAATCCTGATATCTAACCAGCAAAGTTAATGCCAAACCTTTAATTCTTTAAAATCGAAGATTATTGGTACAGAATTGACCTATAAACGCCATATACCTGATTCCAAACCTATTTTTTAGTGCTCAGATATTGGGCGTCTGCAGCCTGTCTTTTAAGCGAACCCCAGATTCTTTAGGTGGCATTTTTATTTTAAAAATCTTTAAGTCCTTATTTAATAATACTTTATGGGTTATTGTCTGGGTTTTTGGCGCTGCTGGCATACCGTTTGCATTCCTTATCTTCAGTGTTTTCTTAATACTTTGCATCTTTTGAGGATTGTAAACATGAAAAGGGTTCTTTTTTCTTTGGTGGGATTTCTGCTTTTAAGCAACCTCTCATCT
>CAMDHK010000156.1 GCA_945897965.1 Candidatus Kuenenia stuttgartensis
CATTGTGGCGGCTGGCAATAGGGTATTTATCAGCAACGCTGGCCCAAGGGCTTTGGGATTTCTGCTTAAGACCAAGAGCGATTTTTTCGCGATCTTTATCCACAGAAATAACATAAACCTCAAGCTGCTGATCGATATGAACAATTTCGTGAGGATTGCTGACACGGCCCCAAGTCATATCGGTGATGTGCAACAAGCCATCGATACCGCCGAGGTCGACGAATGCGCCGAAGTCTGCAATATTCTTGACAACACCCTTGCGAACTTGATTGGGTTCGATTTCTGAGAGCAACTTTTTCTTGAGGTCTTCGCGTTGATCTTCAAGCAATTTACGCCTGCTGACAACGATATTGCGACGCGCTTCATCAATTTTGAGGATTTTGCACTCAATACTGCGGTTGATGTAATCACCGATATCAGGGGGCCTGCGAATATCAACTTGCGAGGCTGGAAGGAACACATTGACGCCAATGTTTACCAGCAAGCCACCCTTGATTTTCTTGGTGACCAAACCGATGATGACATCTCCTTCTTTGTGCTTGGAGATAATCATTTCCCATTCTTTTTGACGCTTTGCTTTGCGATAGCTAAGAAGAATGTTGCCTGTTTCATCTTCAACAGATTCAAGAAGAACTTGAACATCTTCGCCAGCAACGGGCATAACGATTTCGCCCGTAGCTTCATCAAACCATTCGTTAAGCGGAATTACGCCTTCGCTTTTGTAGCCGATGTCAATAACAACATCATCGCCTTCGATACGGGCAATACGCCCTTTTATAACTTTATTGGATTCAAATTCTTGTTGGTCGTCGAGCAACCAATTTTCAACATCTCCGCCGGTTTCTGGCCTACTAAAGGCTTCGGCCAACTCGTTGTCTAATTCAGCATCTGACAAATCATACTGTCGTAAAAGATTTCGATTTACCATGGATATGACCAAACTCCAAAGCAGTTCCTTCGATGAACCGTTTAACTTATCCTACTGCCAGCGATAATTTTGAAGGAAACAGCGATAAAAAAGCCTGACAATGCGGATGAAAAGCATTTTTTCATCTTCGTCGCCTGCCACAAGAGTTTATTATAGAAAAAGCAAGGAATTGAACCAGAGAGGAAGTATGAATCCTCTCTGGTAATAAGTAGAAACAAAGAAAAGGGGCTATTCTGGGAAAAGAGGTGTGCTTAGGTACCTTTCACCAAGATCGGGTAGTACCACCACGATCAATTTACCTGCATTTTCTGGTCGATGCGCCACCTGAACAGCAGCAAATGCAGCTGCACCACAACTAATACCACACAGAAAACCTTCTTCTTTCGCCATTCTTCGGGTCATATTAAAAGAGTCTTCATCGTTGACCAAAATCACTTCATCAATAATACTTAGATTTAAAACCCCAGGAATAAATCCTGCGCCAATGCCTTGAATTTTATGCCTACCAGGCTTAATATCTTCACCCTTCATTCTTTGAGTGATCACGGGGCTCGAAGACGGCTCAACCGCAATAGCTTTAAACGAGGGTTTTCGGGCTTTAATAACCTCGCTTATCCCGGTAATCGTCCCCCCGGTGCCTACTCCCGAAACTAAAATATCAATTTTCCCATCGGTATCGCGCCAAATTTCTTCCGCTGTTGTTTTGCGATGGGTATCTGGATTATTTGGGTTCATGAATTGTTGGGGCATGAAGGAATTCGGAGTATTTGCTATTAGTTCCTCGGCTTTGGCAACTGCACCACTCATACCTTTTTCACCTATAGTGAGCACGATTTCCGCGCCGAAAGCTTTAAGCAAGCGCCTTCTTTCCAAGCTCATAGTTTCAGGCATGGTAACAATCAATTTGTAGCCGCGGGCAGCACAAGTAAACGCCAAACCGATACCAGTATTCCCGCTGGTCGGTTCAATAATTACCGTACCTTCCTTTATTTTTCCTTCTTTTTCTGCAGTATTGATCATATGCACAGCAATACGATCCTTGACTGACCAAAGAGGATTGAAATTTTCCAACTTGGCAGCAACTGTTGCTTTTGCATCGCCCACCACTCTTCGCATCCTTATGAGAGGGGTGTCGCCTACACATTGGGTGATGTCATCGTAAATTCTTCCACGCAATTGTTTTGATTCCATCAAACATCTCCTTAAACTTGTAGGTCTCGCAATTTCCTAACCTATATTAAGATACACAATTACACTGAAAATCCATTCCTAGCAAGAGATTCATTATGTTTTGCTGATTGGCTTTTTAATTTAAGTCACACTTTTCTAATCAATTCAACAACATTTTGCGCTTTAAACTCTTATGATAACCAACTTCATTTTTAAGGAACTTGCTTTCTGATATGCGACAATTTTTAACCTAATGAAACACTTGCAATCTTTTCATCCTATTATTGGGTTGTCATTTTTTTAAGCTCGGATAATCTTCCTTATATGACTAATAAAGTTTTGGTTTTTGATTTCGGCAATGTAATCGGCATGTTCAGCCATTTGAAAGCTGCTGGACAGATGGCCCAGCATTGCGACAAAAATATTGAAACCATCCGAACGGTTTTATTCGACGAAACTACTGAAAATGAGCTTGAAAAGGGCAACATTTCGCCCGAGCAATATCGAAAAATCATACGCGACTCACTGCATATCAACTGCCCAGATCAAGAATTCGACCACGCTTTTAGCGATATGTTTACAGCCAACGATGCGGTTTGTAACATCATCCCTCATTTGGCAAAATCCCATAGGCTGGTTTTGTTAAGTAACACCAATTGGTTCCATGCGAAGCGCTTTCTTACTCAATTCAACCATGTTCTTAGCCATTTTGATTGCTTGATTTTGTCTCATGAAGTGCGCTGCAGAAAACCTGCCCGAAAAATCTATGACATCCTCAATGAAAAAACAAACACCAAGCCAGCAGACTGCTTATTTGTTGATGACCTTCATACCAACATTCAAACAGCCAAGGATTGCGGTTGGGACGGAATTGTTTATCATCTAGAAATGAATCTTGAAAAAGAACTGGCTAGTAAGGGTATTTCTTTTTAACTACTATCGTGGACTATCATAACTAAAACAAATGGAGAGAACTATGAACCTGATCGAAAAAGCAGACCCAGAAGTATGGAAAGCAATTCAGCACGAAAAAACCAGGCAGCAAGAAGGTCTGGAAATGATTGCCTCCGAAAATTACACAAGCCCTGCGATCATGGCCGTTCAGGGCTCTGTTCTTACCAACAAGTATGCAGAAGGGTATCCAGGTAAAAGATACTACGGCGGATGCGAGTTTGTGGATGAGGCCGAATCTCTTGCAATTAGCAGAGCTTGCAAGCTTTTTGGTGCTGAACATGCCAATGTACAGCCTCATGCAGGCGCCAGCGCCAACATGGCCGTTTACTTTTCTTGCCTGCAACCAGGCGATACCATTCTTGGCATGAATCTGGCACATGGCGGACATCTCACCCATGGAATGCATTTGAATTTTTCGGGCAAGCTTTACAAGATCATTCCTTATGGGGTTAAGCAAGATGATGGTAGGATTGATTATGATGAAGTAGCAAGATTGGCCAAAGAGCATAAGCCAAAAATGGTGCTAGCTGGCGCTAGTGCTTACTCCCGAGTGATTGATTTTGCAAAGTTCGCAGAGATTGCCAACGATAACAAATCGATTTTCATGGTTGATATGGCACACATCGCAGGATTAGTAGCCGGCGACCAACATCCTTCACCTGTACCATGGGCAGATTTTGTAACCACCACCACTCACAAGACATTGCGCGGGCCCAGAAGCGGATTGGCAATGTGCAAGAAGCAATGGGCGGACAAGCTCAATCAGGCAGTTTTCCCTGGTATGCAGGGTGGGCCGCTTATGCATGTTATTGCTGCAAAAGCAATTATTTTCAATGAAGCGATGCAACCAGCTTTTAAAGCTTATGCCTCCCAAATTGTTGCCAATGCACGGACTGTGGCCCATGAAATCATGGGACGCGGACATCGCATAATTTCAGGTGGCACCGACAATCACATGATGCTTGTCGATGTAAACCATAAGGGATTGAGCGGCAAAATTGCTGAAAAGTCACTTGATGCAGCAGGAATTACGATCAACCGCAATGGCATCCCGTACGATACTAGAAAGCCACTAGACCCTTCAGGCATCCGAATTGGAACTCCCGCCTTGACTACTCGGGGCATGAAGGAACTCGAAATGAAGCAAATAGCACATTGGATTTGCGATATTTTAGAAAGCCCCGATGATAAGAACTTGCAGTCAAAGATTCATGGAGAGATCAAGGAACTTTGCAAGAGTTTCCCTGCTCCCTCGGAACTAGCTTGATAGTTGCCTCGAAAAGTTTTAATGTTTGAACTATGTTAGAATATTAAGGGCAATGTCATCTGTTATTTTGTTGTGGCAACGCCCTTCCACTTACCTTTGCAGAGGCTTCATGGCATTAGAGACAGCGCTTCATTCTTGGCATTCTTCGAATGGGGCACGCATGGTTGATTTTGGAGGCTGGGATATGCCCGTCCAATACACAACCATTGTTGATGAGCACACTGCAGTTCGCAATGACTCCGGGATTTTTGATATTGGCCATATGGGCAGGCTCAAAATTCATGGCCCAGATGCCACAAGTTTTCTTCAGATGATCTGTACCAACAACTCTGCCAACCTTAAACCGGGGCAGGTTCGGTACAATCTCGTTTGCAATGAAAAAGGGACCATTCTTGATGACATTCTAGTTTATCAGCATGGCTCAGATTTCCTTTTGGTCGTTAATGCTTCGAATCGCCTGAAGATCGTATCTTGGCTTTTAAATCATTCAGGATCTTTAAATGTAAAAATTGAAGATCAAACTCTTTCTACTAGCATGATTGCTGTACAAGGGCCAAACGCCATCGCTCTTGCCAAACAACTGATATCTGATGACCCCTCCAAGTTGGGCTACTACTTCAGCTTTGATTCCAAAACAATGAATGTCCCCAGCCTCATAAGCAGAACAGGCTACACCGGCGAAGATGGCATCGAAATCATTCTTCCTAAGGGCGAAGAAATCAAAGTTTGGGAAAAGCTAGTGGCAATGGGTTGCAAACCTTGCGGATTAGGGTGCAGAGATACTCTCAGGCTTGAAGCAGGCATGCCACTTTATGGGCATGAAATCGATGAAAACACTAATCCTTTGGAAGCTGGATTAGGATGGGCAGTTAAATTAGACAAAGGCGAATTCATTGGCAGAGATGCTTTGGTAAAAGAAAAAAACACCCCATCGGGTAGAGTTCGTGTTGGCCTTGAACTTCCTGGGAAACGAATTCCCCGCGAATTATATCCCGTCACTAAAAACGGTGCAGCCTTGGGGAAAGTTACCAGTGGTACTTTTTCTCCCACCTTTAATAAACCCATTGCAATGGCTTATGTTCCTGCTAGTCTATCTGCCGTTGGTACCGATTTGGACATCGATATTCGTGGTAAATTCGAACCTTGCAAAGTGGTTTCTTTACCTTTTTACAAGCGAAAAACAACATGATGACACTGTTTGTCATCATGGGATTTGATTAGTAGCTGTTTGGTTGCTTATTTATATAAATAGAAGCGAAAGTGCTTCAGGGAGTATTTACAATGGATCCGATTAAACTCCGATACGCAAAAACTCATGAGTGGGCCTCAGTTGAAGGCAACATTTGTACAGTCGGCCTTACAAAATTTGCTGTCGACCTTCTAACCGATGTAATTTACATCGATATGCCCGATGTTGGTGATCCTGCATTAAAAGGTGATAGTTTTGGTGAAATCGAGTCAGTAAAAGCGGTTAGTGATATATACGCCCCAGTAGAAGGCGAAATCATTGAGATAAATGATAAATTGGTACTAGACCCTGCTACGATTTCTAAGGATCCCTATGGCAAAGGCTGGCTTGTAAAAATCAAAATGGCAGGCAAACCTAATTTGGATCATCTGATGAATCATGCAGCTTATGAAAAACAGATTGCTTCTGAATCTCACTAGTATCTTTCTGCAAGAATTTTAATTAGCACAATTTGAAGGGAGTTGGATCGTGCCTTATCTTCTTAACACGCCTGATGATAAAAACGAGATGCTTAAAAGTATTGGTGCTTCGAGCATTGATGATCTTTTTAGCAATATACCTGAATCTGTGAGGCTTAAACGGCCTCTGGATATCCCTAAGGCCCTTACCGAAATTGAGCTTTCAAGGCACATTGCCCGCCTTTCTAATTCTAATCTCAATGCAGACAGTGCAGTTTGTTTCCTTGGTGGTGGCAGTTACGACCACTTCATCCCCGCAGTTGTGGACATGGTCGCTTCTAGAAGTGAATTCTATACTGCTTATACCCCGTATCAGGCAGAAGCTAGTCAAGGAAGCTTGCAGGCTTTTTACGAATTCCAGACTATGATTTCGCAGCTAACTGCGATGGATATTTCAAATTCAAGTCTTTATGAAGCTGGATCCGGCCTTGCAGAAGCCATCTTAATGGCTATGTCGGTCACAGGAAGAATGGGTAAAGTTCTGGTTGCAGAATCAGTTCACCCCGAATACAGACTTTCTTTCACCACTTACCTTGCAAATCTGGAACCCACCGTGGTAACAGTTGCATGCCCTGAAGGAAAGATGTGCCTGAATGACCTTGCAAGCAAACTTGACGAAACAGTTAGCTGTGTGATTGTTCAACATCCAAACTTTTTTGGCAACCTTGAAGAAGTTGAAGAGATTGCAAAACTTGTTCATTCTAAGGGTGCACTTTTCATAGTCGCCTACGACCCTATCAGCCTTGGCATTTTAAAAAAGCCAGGCGAATACGATGCTGATATAGCTGTAGCTGAAGGGCAGTGCTTGGGTAACCCCATGATTTACGGTGGGCCTTACCTTGGGTTACTTTCGTGCAAAGAAGCCTTTGTGAGAAAAATCCCGGGCAGATTGGTTGGCCAAACGGTAGATCGCAAGGGCAAACGATGCTGGGTACTTACCTTACAAACTCGCGAACAGCACATACGCAGAGAAAAAGCCACCAGTAACATATGCACCAATCAAGGACTTTTTGCCTTGCGAGCTGCGGTTTTTCTTGCTGCTATCGGGCCCAAGGGCCTTACTGAAACAGCAGAACTATGCTTCCGAAAAGCTCACTTCCTCATGGATTTACTTTGCAAAATCCCCGGTGTTAAACCGAAATTCAATCTTCCTTTCTTCAAAGAATTTACCATCGAACTCCCATGCAACGCTCAAGTTGTTATCAATTCGCTTATTGATGATGGCATTCTTGCAGGCTTATCTCAGGGCCGTTGGTCTAAAGATTTAGCAAATGTAATGACCATCGCTGTGACCGAAAAACGAACTCGTTCAGAGCTTGAAAACTATGCTGCTGCTTTTGGTGCTGCTATTACTGCAGCTTCTTCTCAGGAAAAGTCTAAAGCTTTAAAATCCTGATAATTTCAAAACTCCAAGTATTATTCTCGAGGGCATTATGGATAAGTCTCAGTCTACCGGCTTGCTTTTTGAAATCAGTCACAAGGGCAGAAGATGCCATCTTTTACCTGATTGCGATGTCCCTACAAAGACTTCCGCTGAACTTCTTGACAAAAAATACCTCAGCAATGATCCGACTCATCTGCCTGAGATGGCAGAAATAGACATCGTCAGACACTTCGTTAATTTATCCACCAAAAACATGGCAATCGATTGCAACTTTTATCCGCTAGGAAGTTGCACCATGAAATACAATCCAAAGCGGCATGAAAGGCTTGGATCCTTGAGTGGATTGGCACATGTTCACCCTCTTCAAGATGATCAAACCTGCCAAGGCATGCTTGAAATATTATGGGAGATGCAGAATTACCTCGCGGAAATAGCAGGGCTTGATGGTGTTTCACTGCAACCTGCTGCAGGGGCCCAAGGTGAATTAACCGCACTTTTAGTTGCAGCAGCTTACTTCCGCGACAAAAAGGAAAAACGCACCAAAGTCCTAATCCCTGATAGCGCACATGGGACTAACCCTGCTAGTGCTGCAATTGCTGGCTTCGACACCATCACCATTAAAAGTAATGCTCGTGGTAGGGTCGATATGGACGATCTTATTTCCAAAATTGACTCGCAAACTGCAGTATTCATGATCACCAACCCAAATACATTGGGCCTTTTTGATGAGCAAATCGTTCAGATCACCGACCTGATCCACAAAGCAGGCGGCCTAGTTTACCTTGATGGTGCAAACATGAATGCCATTCTTGGCATCACCAGACCGGGTGATTTTGGTGCTGACATGATGCACTATAATGTACACAAAACATTTACTGGGCCCCACGGCGCAGGTGGCCCTGGCTCAGGCCCCATTGCGGTTAGAAAACAGCTTATACCGTTTCTTCCTGCACCTTTAATTATTAAGACAAACGAGGGTTTTAAACTTGACTATGATCGTCCAAAAACGATAGGCAGGGTTCGAAGCTTCTTTGGAAATGTCGGTATTCTACTTCGTGGCTATTTCTACATCCGCACACTTGGACCTGATGGGCTCAAACAAGTCAGCCAAAATGCCGTATTGAATGCCAATTATCTTCTTAGTCTTGTCAAAGAGGCCTTTGATGTTCCTCATGGTGACAGGTGCATGCATGAATTTGTAGCAAGTGCCAGGACCCTTCGAAGAGACAAAAAAATTAGCGCTATGGATATAGGCAAGCGCTTGCTGGATTACGGATATCATGCTCCTACGGTTTATTTTCCTTTAGTGGTTTCAGAAGCAATGATGATGGAGCCTACTGAAACTGAAAGTAAAGAAACTCTCGATCACTTTGCCAAAACTTTGATTAAGATCCGTGATGAAGACGCAGATTTCCTTCATGACGCACCTCACACTCTGGATATCAGCAGACCGGATGAAGTGAAAGCCGCTAAAGAACCCATGCTGCGCTGGAAGAAGTAATCATCTTCAGGTATTTCAGTTGATCGAGTGCAGGCTTCTGCCTTTGGAGTCCAATTTTGGGTCATACGCAATGGCTTCGGATGAGCTATTGCTTGAACTTGCAGAAGAAGGCATTTGCTCGCTTCGTTTTTATACTTGGGCTGAACCCACGGTAAGTCTGGGATACTTCCAGCCCTCGTCTCTTTTATCGAATTCACAAGAATTAAAGTTGCTGCCTTGGGTTCGAAGGGCTACTGGGGGTGAAGCTCTGGTCCATCACCATGAACTAACCTATGCCTTGGGCCTGCCGTTGGAGATTGCTGGACAGAAATCGACTCTTTGGCAGGAAAAGATACATCTTATTATTCAGAAGGCTTTATCGCTTTTAGGAGCATCTCTTCCTGAAATCAATCTGCCCGAACTGCGAAATGATCCCACCAACCTACTTTGTTTTCATCATCACGCACCACAAGATCTTATTATCAAGAAGCATAAGGTTGTGGGGAGTGCGCAGCGAAAAAAGAAAAGAAGTGTAATTCAACATGGAGGAATCTTGCTTGCCCAAAGCATTTACACGCCCTCGTTGCCTGGGATACTTGAACTTTCAGGGATAAAACTTTGCCCGGAAAAACTAGCTGAAACTATTGTTATTGAATGTTGCCATGCTCTAGGCTGGACTTTTAATACTTCGAAATGGTCACATGAAGAAGAAGCAAGAATACAACATTTTGTCGAGCATCGTTTTGCAAATAAAGATTGGAATAACAAAAGATAAAAAAGAAGCCCCGCAAATTTCTTTGCGGGGCCCAGCGGTTGAGGATTATCAGGATTACCAGGCTGAGGACAGTTTGATTTATTAAAACCAACTCCGCCCAACATTAATGTTCATTTTCATGAACAAA
>CAMDHK010000157.1 GCA_945897965.1 Candidatus Kuenenia stuttgartensis
AGTGTTTACATTTAAAATTGGAGTAATCTTAAGGCGCCAATCCACAGGCTTATATGCAGCATCCCCATGAAACAAATCAAAAGAGAAAGACATAAAAGTTAAGTTTGCAAGTTGATTGGGATTACCAAAGAACTGTTCTTGAAAAGGCCTGGCGGTACTTTCAAACGGTGTTGTCCCAATCGGGCTCTGAATCGCCTGGGTGATCTGTGTCACCGAGCCTGTAAAGTTGAAAAAGGTATGCTGACCATAAATTGGATAGTCACCCTTAAGAACATTTTGGTTGTACGGATCCCACCAATGACCAAGCTGAAAGGGGTAGTCCTTAACAGGAGGGTGGTCCAAACCATATCGATCCAATGCGGGGAAGCCCATGCGCCAGCGGTCAGGCACAGGAACATAATCATTATCGCCAACAATATCGGAGAGTATGGAGGACTTACCTGTAAAGCCTAATGGGGGAAGCACAGGGGTAGAAACTATTTCTTCAATGCTGGGCGGTTTTTCCAATGAAGGAGGCGTAACCAATGGGCGTTCAATGGGCTTTGAACTGTCAGCGGGCCTAGGCAGTTCAAAGGGTTTGTCTGCAGATTTAAAATCAGGTGTGGGTAGAAAATTAGGTAATTGATTAGGAATTGCTTCCTTCGCAACATTACTTTTCTCTGCTTGACTAACAACCATTGGCCCATCGTTCACAGGTTCCTGTGATAAAATGATACCCGGTGTCCAACCAGCTCCGCATAGTGCCAGAGCCCACAGGATGCTTCGCAACCTCATGGGAATTCCCTCTAAAAAAGTATTGGAGGAAAAATCTTACTTGTTAATAATCACAAGAAATATTATTTCCTCGAAAGTCTACAAAATGATTATCGGTAATAGAAATGTTAAGCTTGATAAAGATTGACAATTTTATCAGTAATTTGTGTTATTGGGGTTGTAATCATTATTCAGCCTGCAATTTAAGCCTCAAATAGCTATAGAATTGAGCTCATTGCTTAAAACTTTATATTTTTCTCAAATATTTCCAAAATTGACTCAAAGACTTTACCGATTATGTCGATTCTTCTTTTAAGGAATAGCTCCCTCATCGGTAGTAAACATTTATTTGGAGCATTCCCATTGGAGAATCTTAGAGATGAATATTTTTAGATCGCTATTTAAAAATCCCAAAAAGAACATCAATAAGGGCTTCGCCCTGCCTCGCATGGAGACTTTGGAAGATCGATCCGTGCCAGCCACCGCTGTATTAGATTCAGGTATTCTTTCTGTAATTGGAACAAATGCACCTGATCGCATTGCAATCAACCTTGATTCAATCACCAATCAAATAGTAGTAATCAATGGTAATCAGGAAACAGGACGTTTTAATTCTGATAATGTCAACTCCATCTATCTATTTGGTGGCGCAGGAAATGATTCACTGCAAGTTTCTTCCCAAATTATTCAACCCGCTGTTATTGATGGTGGCTTGGGTAATGACCGAGTGTTTGGAGGCGGTGGCGGGTCGACCATCACCGGGGGCATAGGCGCCAACCGCATGGCTGGTGGTACTGGAAATGACAATATAGTTGGACAGGGAGATTTCGATATCATCGGCAGTCCTTCGGGCGTGGATTCATTCACTGGCGGGCCGGGGATCAATCGTTTTTTCGGTTATGCCCTTAATTCTGATGGCGGTGTTCAAGCCACCATCACTAATCTTTCTACTAATGATCTTAATTATCTTCTTCCCCAGGCACCTCAGGATCTTTCTTCCACATTAAACTTGCCACGTAGCATGGATGAAACCTTACTCATCAGCGATGTAACAACCCTTTTACAACGCGCTGCTGCTGCAACTAAAAGTGAAGATGGGATTATCGCAATTGTAGATAGGCAGGGTAGAATTTTGGGTGTTCAAGTTGAAGGCGGTGTCAACTCCAAGATGAACCCAAACAGCCCGGATTTTGATCCAAACCTTTTCGTTTTTGCTGTCGATGGTGCAGTAGCTCTAGCAAGAACAGGTGGCATGTTTGGTAATAACCAAGCACCTTTAACATCACGCACCATTGGATACATCAGCCAAACAACCGTTACTGAAAGAGAAGTCAATTCCTACCCAAGTATCACGGATGAAAGTTCAATTCTTCGTGGCCCAGGTTATGTAGCTGCAGTAGGCATTGGTAACCATTTCCCACCACAACCATCAACGAATGGCGGGCCCAACGGTATTGCCTTCACACCGCAGGTTGATCTTTTTGGTATCGAACAAACCAACAGGGATGGAACCTATAATCCAGGCCTTGATCGCATCAAGGGAACTGCGGATGATGTTTTTGTTCCCTTCCGCTTTAATATCGATCCAACCTATATTCCTGCAGATATTTTAAGCACCTTCTACACCGCACCTGATTCCTACGGATATATGTCGGGCTATGCACCCAATGCCCAGAGCCGCGGTATTGCAACCCTTCCAGGCGGTATTCCAATTGTAAAAAACAATGTAATTGTTGGCGGTATTGGTGTGTTCTATCCTGGTGCAACCGGTTTTGCGACCGAAGAAAATTCAATTCTCTCATCCACATATGATCCAACTAAACTTGATCGATCAATGGAAGCTGAATATTGCGCCTTTGTAGCAACAGGCGGTTTCCCATCTGGTGGCGCAGCACAAAATCAACTAGTCGGTGGAATCGCATTGCCAACGAGTGGATCTTTTGGCTTAAATGCCCCATTAAGTACTACTAGGATCGATCTTGTAGGTATTACTCTTCCGATCTTTGGTATGCCTGGGCAAAATGGAACGACACAACTCCTGCAATTTGGCCAAGCTTTAGGAGAAGGTACAGCAACTAATAGTATCCTTGCCAACCTGCTTCCTAGGGACGGAATGACAAATTATGTTCAGTACACTGGTGCACCACCAAATCTTGTCCCAGTTGGCACTGCAACCTCACAGGCTTTTGCAGGTTTGTTTGCTCCTGAAGGATATTTGGTTACCCCTCATGATGGTGTGAATTTTACTGCTGCTCAAGTAAATACGATCATCATGCAATCGGTAAATCAGGCGCTTCAAACCAGATCTGCAATTCGCCTACCTTTAAACCAGAACGCCAAGATGACCATTGCTGTAACCGATGTAACAGGTGAAGTTCTGGGCTTGTTCCGTATGCCAGATGGCACCACTTTCTCACTCGATGTTGCAGTTGGTAAAGCCCGCAACCTTCGTTATTACAATGATGCAACACAGTTGCAATCCATTGATCAGGTACCAGGCGTTCCTGCGGGAACTGCCTTCACCAATCGCACAATTAGGTATTTGTCATTACCAAGATTCCCTGAAGGTATTGATTTCCCTTCAGGACCGTTCTCACAAATTAATGATGGGGGCACCAACCTTAATACCGCGCAAACAGTTGGCGTTCCTTTACCAGCTTCTGCCTTCCAAAGCGTGTTTGGGTTCTCATCGTTCCATCCAGGAAGTAACTTTAGGCAGCCTGCAACAGCAACAACCCCGATACAAAACCAAAACGGGATCATCTACTTCCCCGGATCATCAGGGATTTATGTTGGCGGCCAGCTTATATCAGGGTTCGGGATTAGCGGCGACGGTGTGGACCAAGATGATGTGGTCACCTTCGGTGGTCAGGCTGGTTACAATGCACCAGATTCACTTCGGGCAGACTTCCAGTTTGTCAGAGGGGTGCGCCTGCCTTACCAAAAGTTCAACCGTCAACCAATTCTTCCCCAAGCTTAATCCAGCTTTTAAAACAAGAAAGCCTTCTTTACTTAAGGGTAAAGAAGGCTTTTTTATTGCTATGATAATGAGAGTTATTACTTCTTGGTCATTACTTGGGATAAAGGATTGGGCAGGGATCTCGCATCGTTTTCAAATTGCTCAATTTTTTCGATGCGCCTAGAATGCCGGCCTTTCTCGAAGGGTGTTTCCAACCATATTCTTACCATGCGCTCAATCAATTCCTCGCCCAACAAATCTGCGCTAAGGCATAATACATTAGCGTCGTTATGGCGCCTGCTCATTTCTGCAGTAATACTATCATGGCAGGGTGCGGCACGAACACCAGCAACTTTGTTTGCAGCGATGCACATTCCTATGCCAGTGCCACAGATTAAAATGCCGCGATGAGATTGTTTTTTGCTGACCGAGTTAGCTACATCGAAGGCAAAGTCAGGGTAATCAACGCAATCTTCGTTACCTGGGCCCATATCAAGAACTTCATGCCCCATGCCCGAAAGAAAATTAAGGATGCGTTGTTTCACATTAAAACCACGATGGTCACTACCAATTGCGATTATCATGGTATGGTATCCTTGCTTTCCAAATAGATCTTGCTTAATCATTTTATCACCTTAGTACACTAAGAAAGTATCTTAAAAACTAAATGTTTGAGGTTTTCCTGTATTTCGGACAAACATTGACTGTAAACTTTTTCGTCACCACCGAATGGGTCACTAATATCCGAACCTGAAAAGCTCAACATATGAACGGGTAGATGTTGGTCATGAAAACGATCTTGAAAAATATCCAAGTGGTTTTTCGTCATGACTAATACAGCATCTGAATGCTTAATTAAATCCATATCCACATATCTGCTCTGATGATCTTCCAAGCTAACCCCTAATTTTTGAACCACAATGGTTGCATTTGGGGAAGCCTTCATGCCATCATAAGCTGCCAACCCGCCCGAAAGAATTTCAAAACCTTTGTCAGGCAGTTCATGAATTTGACACCCGAGTTTTTCTGCAAGAAGCTTTTTGAACACAATTTCCGCCATTGGGCTTCTGCAAGTATTCCCGGTACAAACGAAGACAATTTTCATTCTTCGCTCGATCTTTTCCACAGTAACTCCATGATTAATCAGATAATCTGCTTCATGCTTTTTAGCACTAAAGCCTAAGACCCATGAAATATTGTTCGTAACCAAGTATGAAATATTTCTTCTAACAAAGTAAGTCTAGGGCTGTCGTTCTATCAAACAATCACGATTGTTGATTCTTAACAGATACTTAACACAGATGGGGTAGTTTAAACCAACTAAATGTAATTTTACCCCTATCCTTGGGGAAAGCCTGAATTAATTAGAATAAAATGGAGGAGATTTAGCAATAGGAGACTAAGGGGATTAGCCTAAAATAAGGGAATTAGAGAGCTTCATCGATCCAACCGCCTCCCAAAACCCGATTTCCATCGTAAAAAACCACTGCCTGACCCGGAGTTACTGCACTTTGGCTCGTTTCAAATTCAACTTCTGCTGCTTCCTCACCTAAACGAATAACCTTGGCGGGGGCAGCTTTATGGCGATAGCGAATTTGAGCCTGGCAATTAATCTGAACATTCAACGGCATATTTGCCTGCCAATTAACCCCGGTTGATTTCAAACCCTTTGCCAACAATCCTTCCATTTCGCCCACAACGACTTTATTTTCTTCTGCTACTATTTTAAGAACATACTTGCGCTGACCCGTCGCAAAACCCAACCCTTTTCGTTGACCAATTGTAAACCTCTCAATGCCATCATGCGTTGCCAGCGATTTCCCAGCCTCATCAACAATCATCCCAGGCCTGTTTAAATCGGGCATACGCTGCTTGATCATTTTGGCATGATCACCATCCGGTACGAAACAAATTTCAACACTATCGGGCTTATCCGCAACGCTAAGGTTGGCAGCAAATGCCAACTCGCGCACTTGCTCTTTCTTCATATCCCCAAGGGGAAACATGATTTTTTCCAGTATTTTTCGTTTCAAACCATGCAGCACATATGATTGATCTTTATCAGGATCTACGGCCCGGTGCAGCTCTGCCCCATCGGTGCCATGCACTATTTTTGCATAGTGACCCGTCGCAATATGATCAACGCCCAGCATTTCACCATAGGACCAGAGTTGTCCAAATTTGAGCCAGTTATTGCAAACAATACAAGGGTTGGGTGTACGCCCGGAAAGGTATTCATGGGCGAAATAATCCATGATCTTGCCAAATTCCGCTTCAAAGTCGAGGGCATAAAAAGGTATGTCAAATTTATCTGCTACCCGACGGGCATCGCCTGCATCAAGTGCGCTGCAGCAGCCTTTTTTTCTTTCCGCACGAGCATCTTCGGTGCCATGCACTCCTGTGCGCATGAATACCCCGATAACCTCATAGCCTTGATCTATAAGTAATTGTGCGCAAACCGAACTGTCAACTCCCCCCGACATGGCAAGGAGGACTTTATTTCCCATGGCAACCTCGTAATTGGATGGACATCTATGCTAAGAATATCTTAGCAACCAATTAGAAAAGGGCATGAATTATCTTAAATTTAGATTGGATAAAGGCAGGCGGAAGTAAGGAATCGATGGGGATATCGGCCGGCTGTAACGAAATTTCCGGATTAGCAGTTTACGTAAGAGGAAACCTGATTTCTTCATATAACAAATACTTCTGAAGCATCAAATAGAACCGTAAGCTTTACTACAGAGTACTATTAACAATACAAAAATGGTTTTGAGGCAATTATACAGGCCTTATGAAGGGTTAAAGCGATGCGGATCGCATTGGTATCATCAGAAGTGGTCGGATTTGCCAAGACTGGCGGCTTGGCCGATGTTGCGGGAGCCCTACCCCCAGCACTGGAAAGCCTTGGCGAAGAGGTTATTGTTTTTCTACCGATGTACCATTGCATCCGAAAAACAGGAAACTTTGAAAGCACCAATGTTCGATTTCAAATTCCGCTAGGCCCTAAACTAGTTCCAGGCTCGCTTGCAAAATCAAAAATACCAGGCTCAAATGTCACTGTTTATCTGGTAGAAAATCCTGATCTATTTGAACGCGACAACCCCGCTTATGGCAGAGGCTTCTACCAATTTGCAGGCTCTGAAGGCACGAAAAAAGATTACCCGGATAATTCCTCCCGATTCTATTTCTTCAATCAGGCTGTACTTGCCTCTTTCCCCCAACTAGGTTTCTGGCCCGATGTAGTTCATTGGAACGATTGGCAATCCGGTATCGGCCCTGTACTACTAAGAGAAAAGTACGACAAAAGCGAAGATCGGACCCTTGCAGATAAATACCAAAAAGTACGCAGTTTGATGACCATCCACAACATTGCATACCAAGGCAATTTCTGGAAAGAAGATATGAATATGGCCCATCTTAATTGGGGCCTATTTAATCTAAACCAACTCGAGTTCCACGATACCCTCAGCTTCCTTAAAGCAGGTATTGTTTTCTCCGATCGCATCAGCACTGTCAGCCCAACCTATGCCCGTGAAATCCAAACCCCCTACTATGGATATGGCTTGCAGGGTTTGCTAACTGCTCTCGCCAGCAAATTAACCGGCATAGTCAATGGCATCGATTACAAAGTCTGGGACCCAGCAAACGACCCATTAATTGCTGGAAAATTTGACTCCCATAACATCCAACCCGGAAAAGCTCTCTGCAAAAAAGCTCTCCAGCACGAACTCGGACTCCAAATTGACCCGAATATACCCATCGTTGGACTTGTCGCAAGGCTTGTTCAACAAAAAGGCATTGATCTGGTGATCGAAAGCGCATGGCGCATGATGGATTTGGGAATTCAGTTTGTTGTTTTGGGCGAAGGCGATTCTTATTACCAAAATGCATTAGTTCAATTGCAAGCTACCTACCCAGGCAGAGTCGCACTCAACTTCGCTTTCAGCGAATCTATGGCACACAAAATTGAAGCTGGATCGGATTGCTTCCTTATGCCCAGCCTTTATGAACCCTCGGGCCTCAACCAGCTTTACAGCATGCGCTATGGCACTCTGCCCGTTGTACGCGCTACGGGCGGTCTTGCTGATACTGTCACCGATGCCAATGCCGATTCCCTTGCCAACAACTCCGCAACGGGATTCAGTTTCAATGCCTACAGTTCCGCTGCTCTTTATGATTGCCTTTACAGGGCCATTGATTGTTATCGAAATCATCCTCAGGATTGGGCTAAAATTCAACGCAATGCCATGACTCAAGATTGGTCTTGGAACCGCAGTGCCAAAAATTATCAACAACTTTATAATACAATAATATCTAGCCAAGCTTAGCGTTTCCATTACTGAGGCATGATCCACAATGGCGGATGTTTCCTTAGCTTTTTTATGGCATCAACATCAACCCTATTATCCTGATGATTTAACAGGGGAAAACCCCATGCCATGGGTTCGTCTTCATGGGGTCAAAGATTATTACGGAATGCTTTTGCATCTCATGGAATTCCCCGCCATGCGTTGTTCCATCAATTTGGTTCCCAGCCTTATCGAACAAATTCTTCAATACACCGAAGAAGGCAGATCCGATCGATTCCTAGATGTTTCCAGAATCAACGCAGACAATCTCGAGGAAGCCGAGGCTGTTTTTTTGCTCGACAATTTCTTCATGGCAAATCCCCACCATATGATTCTCGCTTTTCCACGCTATGGCGAGTTATACCAGCGAAGGGGTTTGGGGCGGTGTTCGGGTCAAGAGGCGCTACGTCGTTTTAATTCCAGAGACCTCAGAGATTTGCAAGTATGGTTTAATCTTGCCTGGGTTCATCCCATTGCAGTTGCCCAAGATCCTTTTCTTTCCGGCCTTGTTACCAAGGGAAAACAATTTACCGAAGAAGAAAAACATCTTCTTTTAGACAAGCACCTAGAGATTCTAAAAAAGGTTCTGCCTCTTCATAAAAAATTGCAGGATGATGGACAGATTGAGATCACCACCACTCCCTATTTTCATCCCATAGTGCCTTTGTTGTTGGATAAGAAATTTGCCCGCGAGGCTCTCCCGCAAATTCAATTACCCTCTAATCAGGCCAGCTATTTGGAAGATGCTAAAGTCCACTTCCAAAAAGCAATCGATCAATATAAGTCCATTTTTGGAATTGCCCCCACCGGAATGTGGCCTTCCGAAGGCAGTGTCTGCCAGCCTTTTATATCGCTTGCTGAAAGTTTTGGATTTCGCTGGATTGCAACCGATGAAGAAATATTATCTGCATCAACCCATGGCGATGTAAGTAGAGATTCTCAAGGGTATGTTCGAAACCCCCATAAACTTTATTCAGCTTATAGGGTTCATGATTCAGGCAAAGGGATCAACATTGTTTTCCGTGATCATGCCCTTAGTGATTTAATTGGTTTTCGTTATCAACATAGCGACCCCGAGGCTGCTGCACAGGATTTTCTTCACACTCTTTCGGAAATTGGGAAGTCCATCAACTCGGATAAACCTGCATTGGTTACTGTCATTTTGGATGGGGAAAATTGCTGGGAACATTACCCAGGCGGTGGAGTCGACTTTATCCGGGCGCTTTATCGCAAGTGCACCTCAACGCCTAATGTTCATCCAGTTCGCATAGGTGATTACCTTGCGCATAATCCACCTACGAACAATCTAGATCATCTTTTTGCAGGGTCATGGATCAATCATAATTTTGCAATCTGGGTCGGGCATGAAGAAGATAACACCGCATGGGATCTACTCCATAAAGCACGCGAGTATCTCAAAACCAAGGATGCTTTCTCCCTTCCCGAATTATTACAAAAAGCCTGGCGCGAAATTTACATCGCTCAAGGAAGCGATTGGTTCTGGTGGTATGGGGACGACCATTCCTGCGCACAAGACGAACTCTT
>CAMDHK010000158.1 GCA_945897965.1 Candidatus Kuenenia stuttgartensis
TCTGACCCAGCATGGTTATGCAAGCAGCACCCCTGCAACCGATGGCGAGTCAATATTTGTCTTCTTTGGTAAAGCAGGCGTGATTGCGTTTGATTTTTCAGGAAAGGAACTCTGGAAAACCAGCGTTGGGGTACAATCCGGAAACCGCAGATGGGGCTCTGCATCAAGCGTCATACTGCATAAGGATTTGGTGATAGTGAACGCCTCTGAAGAAAGCAGAGCGGTCATCGGCTTAAACAAAAAAACAGGCGCAGAGGTTTGGAAGGCTCCGGGAGATAAACTTGAACTTTCTTATACCACTCCTTTTATTTTTAACGCCTCTCCTGAAAAGCAACTTATCATCGTTCCGGTGCCCAACGAAATCTGGGCAATCAACCCTGAAAACGGGAAACTGGCATGGTTCGCAGAAACATCCCTCGATGGCAATATATCCCCCACCATTGCAGCGAAGGATAACCTGCTTTTTTGCTTTGGCGGATTCCCACAGACTAAAGCCGTTGCTCTGAAAGCAGAGGGCAAAGGGGATCTATCCAAAAATATCGTCTGGACCAGCACCGATTCTTCCTATGTGCCCTCCCCTGTTGTTAAGGGTGAGCATTTGTATTGGATCAACGATCGCGGTCTGGCTTATTGTGCCGAAGCTGCAACAGGTAAAATCATTTACAAAGAGCGTCTGCCTTTAAAATCTTCAGGAGGGGCTGCCCGCCCGGTTTATGCTTCAATGATTTTAGTTCACGACAAATTGATCGCAGTTACCAGGCAGGAAGGCACCTTCGTTCTTGATGCCAGCCCCACCTTTAAACTTATCTCCCATAATAAAATCGCCGATGAAGGCGATTTCAATGCCTCGCCCGCAATTAGCGAGGGGAAACTTTTTCTCCGTTCCGACAAATGCCTTTATTGCATTGGTAACCCCTAGTAGATTCTTTAGTAGATTCTTTTCAACTTAAAGTTGGAAAATCAAATTTGCACCACGATCGTTTGGCTGTATCCTATTGGCATAACCCACCAAGAGGACTTCTCATGAATTATTCCCTGGCTTCCTTCAGCGCTTTACTTCTTTCAACCTCGATCACCTTCGCCCAAGCGCCCGATCTTATACTCCATAATGCTAAGATCGTTACCGTGGATGAAAAATTCACCATCGTTCAAGCCATGGCAATTAAAGATGGAAAAATCCTGAAGACAGGCAGCAACGAAGAAGTGCTGAAAACCAAAGGTGCAACAACCGTTGTAAAAGATGTCGCAGGCAAAACAGTTCTGCCAGGCCTGATCGATTCTCATGTTCATCCTGCAGGCGCAGCGATGCACGAGTTTGATCATCCTATCCCCGCATTTGAAACCATCCAAGATGTTCTTGATTACATTAAAGCCCGCGCCAAGGTTCTTCCCAAGGGAGAATGGATCGTCTTAAGGCAGGTCTTTATCACCCGGCTTAAGGAACAGCGCTATCCAACCAAGGCTGAAATGGATGCAGCGGCGCCTTTGCATCCGGTACTTTATTCAACTGGGCCAGATGCCTCGCTTAATTCTCTTGCGCTTAAGTTAAGCAAAATCGACAAGGATTTTAAAGTGAATGATGGTGGCGCTGGGCAAGTTGATAAAGATGTAAAGACTGGCGAACCCACAGGTATTTTGCGCAACTGCACCCGATTTGTTAAAACCTCGCAACCTTCACAAAGGCAACCTACCGAAGCCGATAATATTGAACGCTTGCACCTTCTTCTTAAAGATTACAACAGCGTGGGATTAACGGGCATCATTGATCGCGGCGCGGGAACTTCCTCGCTTGAAAGATTTAAAAAGCTCAAGGATGCAGACAAACTCACCGTCCGCCTAGCTGCCTCATACTCAATGGGTACAGGCAGTCCATTGGAAACCCTTGAAAAAGATATCGCAAAGCTTGCAACTCATCCGATGCGTGCGCCCGACAACATGATTCGCATCATTGGCATAAAGATATTTCTAGATGGCGGCATGCTCACGGGCAGCGCTTATATGCAAAAGCCTTGGGGCCTAAGCAAAATATATTCTATCGATGACCCTACTTACCGGGGCCTGCTTTTTCTTTCGCGTGACAAGCTTCTAGGCATGGCTCATGCCACCGTAAAAAATGGCATGCAATTCACCGCCCACACCGTTGGCGATGGCGCAGTAGAAACATTGGTGGGAGTTTACGAAGAAATTAACCGCACCACTCCAGTACGAAGCACACGACCTTGTATCACCCATTCCAATTTCATGTTCAAAGATGCTGTCGAAAAAATGCCCAAAATCGGCATCGTTGCAGATATCCAACCGGCTTGGCTTTACCTCGATAGCCATACTTTGGTTTCGCAGTTTGGCGTCGAACGACTCGAGTACTTCCAGCCGTTGCAAAGTATTTTTAAAGCGGGCGGCATAGTAGGTGGCGGGTCGGATCATATGCAGCGAATTGATTCCATGAACTCGGTCAACCCTTACAATCCCTTTCTGGGCATGAGCGTTGCAATCAATCGCAAGGGCAAATATTACCCCCAGAAACTTCGACCCGAACAAGCATTAACCCGTGAGCAGGCGATTCGTTTCTACACCATGAACAACTCCCACCTCATGTTTTTGGAGAAGGAAACAGGATCTCTTGAAGTCGGTAAACAAGGGGATTTCATTGTTCTTGATCGCGACATTCTTACCTGCGATGAAGATACGATTGCCCAAACCAAATGCCTTGCGACTTATCTTTCAGGCAAGCAAGTGCATGGCGTAAAATAAAACATCGTTCCAGGAATCAAACTCCGGGAACGATGCTTGTGTGATTATTCTTCGGTTCAATCGACTACATATGGGCGATTAGGGCAGTGCTGTTTCTGTGGAACCAGTACACTTTGCGGCAGAAAAACAAATTGTCTGCATTCAAGGGTTAGCGAGGAAGCATGGCGTGCCTGTTCCAGAGTTATTGAAGCAGGCTGGCGTTCGTGTTTTCAAGGATATGAGCGTAAGGCAGGCTAGTCAGATGATTGAGGGCCTTAAGTGCGGTGGCGCTAATTAAACTTAGAACCCGCCCTCGGCATAGGCCGACGGTGGGTTCTTTTTTTTTACTATTGGGTATAACTCCCCTCCGGGGATGCTCTTTAAATATAGAAGCAGCAAGCAGTAATTACGGAGTCCTCGCCCATCACCTTGCTATGCGTGATGGAAGTTACCCGGTCGAGAAGATGCAGGGTAATATTGGTGGTAATGGTGGTGGAGAGATCCCAATTAGCCATGCAGGGCACCGAGACCAACTAGCCAACCGTATCGTAGGAGAAGCCCACATGCGCCGATTTTTAATTTTCCGTGAACAAGACCATCGATTGCGACCTCTGCTTGTTTGTATTCGATTTGCGAAATATAGGTGCAAAAAACGAATTAGAACAGCCTGATTTTATTACTTGATTGGCAAAAGCGTGTGGAGTTGCTCTGCAGTATTTGTGGATAACTTAGTCAGCATATTTCGCAGATAAGACTAGGGATTGATCCCAAACGGTGTGGCCAAACCTTTGATAAGCGGGATAATTTCTTGCACCAATAATGAAATGCACCTTCGGAGATTCCACGCCTTAGGCAATAAGATCGGACGGCTTGGCCGCTCTCCAAAAAGCCCAAGTGGGAATGATGTCGTATCATTATCTGTGGATTTACACAGTCAAATAAGCTCCGCATACTCGCGCAGACTCGAAACCGTTTGGGCAAGTCCCTGGCGTTCCAGCGACGCGAGATACTCTTCGACATTCATCGGCGGATTCTTGAGACTACCCCGCTGCTTCTTGGCTGCAGCGCAGACCACATTCGGAGCAAGATCAAGCTGGCAGTTAAGGAATTCATCGGGATGCTGAGCCTTAATGCCATACGGTTTGAGAGCCTCCTCAGGGAAGTCTTTCAAATTGAATGTCACGATAGTGTCAGCCCCACTAAGGATGGCAGCAGCAAGCACATGCCTATCATCCGGGTCAGGAAGCGTGAGACCACCGATCAGCGGCTCGTAACCCGTGACGAGACAGTCACGAACATGGGAGTTCATCAGGTCTCGGATACGATCGACTTGTTCACGCGTAATGTCGGTATGATCCTTTACGATGTTTCGCATCCACTCCTCGTGAATATCATTAGTCCACCTTGCGTGATATAGATCGGTGACCGCCAAATACATTAGGAAGCTACGCAGCGGTGCCGGATAGAGAACGCATGCATCATATATGACCGTGAATTGGCCCATTCTCAGTAACCGAGCCCAAGTTCTTGGTCGATGGCAGACAATTCCTCAAGCGCATTTAGGCGATTGTGATCCATAGTCTGTTTGTATTCCATCAGATCCTTGAACATCACTCGGCGATGCGTGCCGACTTTCCTGTAGGGAATGACACTCTTCTCAAGCTGCTCGATCAGAAAAGGCCGAGAGACATTCAGAATTTTCGCCGCTTGCTGGGTCGTCAGCTCGGCATGAACAGGGATTAGCGTGACCGCGTTCCCCTTGGCCATCTCGGTGAGAATGCTATTCAGCAAACGAAATGCGCTGACGGGAATCGAGATCGATTCGGCCGGTTCGTTCTCCGGTTCGATTCGGACTCGAAGCGACTTCTTCGGCTTGGCCGCAAGGAACTTGGTCAGCCGACGGCTGGATTCCAAAGCGAGTTGCGCATCCTCGGCAGTCGGTGGGACCGCTTCTTGGATTTCGGCGAGAATTATGGCCATATTTGTTTCTCCTCTTCCAATTAGATTATATCATACAAACGCAGCAAATGCAACATGTGAAGCAAGTGAATTTCGCGAACTTTGCCCTAAACGAAGGCCGCTACATCGGGTCGAAAGCGTTTTCCCTTTTGGGCTTTATTGGCAGCTTTTAGTAAAGACTCGAAGCTAATCATTTGTGGCCAAAGGTTGCCTATTCTTTTCATACCTTTGGCCTGCTGCTTTTAATCCAGCTCCCTAGAAGCTTGCCGATTTCTTCAAGGGCTCTGGCAGCAAACCCATAACTTTCCGCCTTGAGGCATTTCAGATCTTTTGCAAGTCTCATTTGAAAGCGTAAAACCTCTATAAGAAGGTTAGCTTGCTCTAACAATTCTAAGCGTTGTTTCGTGTACTTGGATCGGATAAGTAATTCAAATAATTCGTAGAGATTCCTTTCGAGTCGTTCACCTAAAACAAAGCGATGATTCCTAGGGAATTTACTAGTGTGATTACAAGACCATAAAATCAAATCGTAAGTTTTGGTTATTACGATAAGCTCTTGGTGATTTTTACTTTCAGGCATAACTAATTAGTACCTGTACATAATTACAAAACTTAAATTTATCAAAAATCCCCTTCGGGGATACACTTTAAATACAGAAGCAGCAAGCAGTAAAGCAGTAAGGGAGCTAAGCAGTAATTATTTTGTCCTCGCCAAACGGAACCCAAAGTCGAAGTCCTGATTGGACGGCGTGAAGAGGTCCCGGAAGGAAGAGCGGGCATCCGAATCATAGTTGTAGAACGACCCACCACGCAACACACGGCTCTTACTATCCAAAACTTTTGTACCTTCTAGATTATCATCCCTAGTTCCTACAGGGTATGCATCATATTCATCCATGCACCATATAAAACAATTACCATGCGTGTCAAATAACCCGAAATCGTTTGGTTTCAAGCTGCCAACTGGCCATGGTTGATCCTTGGAATTTTCCCGAAACCATGCGTATTTTGGTAATAGCTCTAATGTATCTCCAAAATAGTATGATGAAATCGATCCTGCGCGGATTGCATATTCCATTTCAGCTTCCGTAGGTAATCGGTAACCTTTGAGGCTTAAATAATCTTTTTTAACAATCGTCTCTCCCTGTTTCTTTATCTCAAAGCACCACTGGTCTTCTGGTATCCCTTCCTTTTCGCTCAACCAATTGCAGTATTTTGCGGCCATATGGTAGTTAATGGCAACAACTGGCAAATCTCCACTACGAACATACTTTGCATCTAGGGTGTACTTTGCATCAAATTGTTTATACTGCGCTAATGTTATAGCTTTGTTTGATATTTCAAAAGACCTGCCAATTTTCCTTTTATGCTGACTTTCATAGTTACTTCGCCCCACTTCAACTTCTGGTGATCCCATTAAAAATTCAACTGGCCCCGGAATCACTACCATTGTCTGCCCCTGTCCATTGACATACCACTGCATCAAGGACTTCTCTTTTTCCTTATCTAACCAATTTGTGATTTCTTTCTGTCGATTGAGGGTTAGTTCCTTATCTTGTTGCCAAGATTCATTGGTTTTGTTAATAAACGATTGTTCATTCCAAGTTTTCAACAACCACTCTGCAGAGGCGTGAATACCTGGGTCAGGTTCCTTGAGGTAAATTTCTTTAACCTCCGGGATAATGGTTTTTCTTTCTACGAGGGATATTTGCCCGAGGCCAAAGCTCCCTAAGGTTTGAATCAAAGCTCTGCGAATGGATACTTCTTTTTCAATCTTTAATTGCTGCAAGATCACCTTGTAATCAAGGTTATGTGAGGCAATTTTATCAATCAAATAACTTCGCAGTTGAGGAGTTGGGGTATGTTTTAGCAAAGGCCAGATCGTTTCAGCCTGCTTTAATTTCGCCAACGCCACTAAGGCGTTTGCCTTTCTTTTATCATCCATTTCTTTAAGAGCATAATTTACATTTTGAGGGGCGGGCTTATTAAGCTCTGCATTTAATAATAATAAACAATTTGCACTTTGTTCTTTTATTGCTGGAAATAGTAATGCAAATTGTTTTTCATCTGCATCAAGAATCAGATTGGTAAGACTCTCGGGTTGGTCGGCTGTGTAATCTACGAGCAGGTTGGTTGCTAATGAATTTTCAAGAGTTTTATATGGAGTTCGATTATTAAAGGTTTCAGAAAGCGGGTTCACAAGAAACTTTTTCACAGGGCGCAAAGCTTCAGTCCAAACCCCAATGAATGCCGGATTTTCTTTCGCCAATTGATTCACGATTAACGGGCTGATTTTTTCCCAGTTTTTAATGTCAATTCCGCCATCGTAGGCTGCTAATGCACTAGATGCTCGTAATACCTGCAATTCCTTTCCACTTTCTGGCTCAAGAAGTACATTCCAGAGTTTTTGCTTAAATTCATCATTATATTTATCAAGAGAATTCACCACCACCATTACTTCGTTTGGGTTGGCCATCAACAGTCTGGAATAAAGATAAGGAATTTGGCCCTTATCCACAGGAAGCAGGGCTAAGCTGGTATGTAATTGTTTTCGTTCATCTTTTTCCTGTTCAGCTTTATTGTTTGCAGTTGAAAGCATGGAATTGGCCCAGCGCCGATAGCCAGAAATCTCTTTTACTATAGTTGGCACATCGGCAGTGTTGGCAGTGAATAACTTTTCAACCAAGCCTTGGGATTTAACCCGCCCATACCCTTCCCAACCTAGAAAACCCAGCATTAAAAGCATGGAAGTAACCAAGATACTTCGTACCAGATAATACTTACTGGCTTTTTTGATCATCTTGCGTTGGGGTTTTGTCCAATCTTTACTTGGTACATTCCAGTAAATACTTATGCATTGGGGCAAGGAAGGAAGCTGCCTGTTTTCAGGATTCAGATTCCAGACCTTGCTACTATCTTCCAATACCAATTCCGCACGGCCCTTGCGGGTTTCCTTTTGCTTTCTCAAAAGCCATTCCTGTAAAGATGGCACCAGATAATCATGTGCCAACTGATAAAATCTTTTTGAATCTGAGTCATCTTCCTGAGTTGTAGGGGTGATCAAGCGCAAATCACTATCGAGCAACTGTAAAAGCTGTTCAAAATCACGGGGCTTATTCGCATAAGTTGAGACTTCTTTCAAGTCTTCTAAGGATAGCATGCCACCCTTGATGCTCGATCCCGAGGAAGGAAGCAATGCTCTTAAAACTTTTTGCGCAGCATTGTGGTGTATTTTGCAAAGGGCCGAGGCGCCTGATGAAAAGAAGGTTTCCTCCAAAAACTGCACGCCTACGCCTTCTACTCCACCTATGGAATTTAAAGACGAAATCAGCCATGGCCTGCTTTTCATCATGTCTGCAAATACCGATAGCCTTACGGATATAACCTTCCCATCCACCGAAAGGGATTCAATACTTTTGTGAATGAATTGCTGCTGCTCCTTGGAAAGTTCCCCTTCGGGCAGGCATTCCAAGGCCCTGCCAAACAGCCTTAATACCTTGCGCGAATGCTTCTGATCAAATAAATCGACCAGACTGAAATTCACTCCCTCTACAATCGGAATTTCAAGCACTGCCATCAGGCGATTCATCGCAAGTATGAAATCATCACGAATCATAAGAATGACTTGGAAGTAATCGCCATCTACCTGGCGCAAAGCTTGAACCAAAGATGCGTTATCAACATTCGGATTTGCAGATAGCCATTGTTCAAACTGATCAACAATGAGCAGTAACTTTCTATTCAACCCTGCTGGTTTCTTTTTACGAATCAAGGCAAAGGCTTCGACTAGGGTAAGTTCCTGAGGGAGATCTGGAAGGCGTTTACGCAATTGTTTGAGTATGGACTCTTCTGTGGTGGTGGTGGTGGCTTCTAAATAAATGGGAATGATCTTACCATCTAGGTTAGGAATCAGCCCTGCTTTCATAAGGGATGATTTGCCACACCCGGAAGGGCCGTATATTACACCAACACTGAATGAGGAGGATGGATTTTCAATTTGGGTTTTCCAAAATCGGATACTCAGGGGCAAGCCTTCTCGATCCCGGGACCCAGGTAATAGCTCCAGGAAAAAACCTGCATCACTTTGATCAAACGAACGCAAACCTTTATAAACCACATGGATGTTTTTGGAATCTAGACCCGAAATATTGCCTGATTTTGAGCCAGACTTATTACCTTCAATATTAATTGAAGGCGCAGATTGCAAATTGCTCGATGGCACAGGCCCTGAAGCCAAAAAGGATCGCAAATCTGCTGCCATATCTGCTGCTGTGGCATATCGATCCAGAAGCTTACGGCTAAGGGCCTTCAGGCAGATTCTTTCCAGCTCTTTGTCTATTTTTGAATTTATCTGTCTTAAGGGTTTTACTTCTACCATCTTGATCATTTGCAATAGCGTCATGACAGTCTTGGCTTCGAAAGGTCTTCTTCCTGCAAGCATTTCATAGAGAATAACACCCAGACTGAAGATATCAGAACGGCCATCCACCCGATGACCCTCCCCACTTGCCTGTTCCGGACTCATGTAAAGGGGGGTTCCCATCAAACCCTTGCCTTGACCAAATGATTCTTCCTTCAAAGCTAGGCCGAAATCTACTATGCAAGGGCTGCCCGATGCATCCAGCAGAATGTTGTCTGGTTTAATGTCTCGATGCACCAAACCCCGAGTATGAGCATGATGCAAGCCATCTGCTATTAGGGCAATGGTTCTACAAACCCAAGTAATATCCGAGGCATTTGTTGTTAATGCCTTTGAAAGTGTGCCACCATCCAGATACTTTGAAATAATGAAAAACCCTTCAGTCGCTGAGTTCCCAACATCATGCACCGGTACGATATTGGGGTGATCAAGCTTTGCGAGCATTTGCGCTTCGCTTAAAAAAGAGTCCAAAACATTTTTATCGAGAATAATTTCTTT
>CAMDHK010000159.1 GCA_945897965.1 Candidatus Kuenenia stuttgartensis
ATCCATGCGCGGCTTGATAGCTTTCCTGAGAAGTTTAATTTTAAAGCGATGGATCTCGCCAAGGGATTGAAGGCAAACAAAATGGATTCAGATGTGGTTTGGAATAAAGTCATCGAATCGATAAGGGATTCACATCGCCATATTGCAACTTGTTATGAATTGGATCTGAAAAACAATTTCACCGAACCAACCGAGGAAAGCAAAAAGTTTGTCACAGAACGCTGCAGGATGGGGGTTCAATTGACTATGGATATTTGGTACAGCGCTTGGCATAAAAGTGCAACCATGCCAAAGCCATATTAAAAAAAAGAACCCCCAAGAGAGTTGGGGGTTCTTGTCGCCCAAGAATAAACTCCAAGGGAGTTGAAGGTTATTCTCGGGCAGGGGGGTACAACTAAAAATTAATTTCCATGCCAAGGGTGATCCCTTGCATCCAAAGGTCGGTGCTGTTGAAACTGAAGGTGGGTTGCCCATTTCCAACATTAAGGTCGATCGTAGAACCCGGCCTCGAAACACTTGACCAATAAATAATGTTGTAACCAACATATCCTTTGACACAATCTCTGAAGGCATAACCTACATTCACACCCAACTCAGGGACAAAGGTAAACTTCTCTTTCGAATACTGCCCGATGTTGGAATCTGCAGCCAAGAATCCCGTAGGAGCGGTGGAAGATAAATTGTCCGTGGTGGAAGTAGTGATCCCAGTAATATTCACTGATTGTTGGGTGCCACCGATCGCAAGTTTAGGCAAAGCATTAACGAACCATTTGTCTTTGCGCAATTCGATGCTTGCACCTACCTGACCGCCGTAAAAATCACTCGTGGTTTTAAAACTATCGGTAGAACTAGAAATAACTGGTCCGGGTAAAGGACTAAAAGAACTTCCCGTGACATCAAGGCTCTCTTTTAAGCCAAGGTATCTGAAGCCGAACAACCCATCTACCGACATGGAAACGCCACTGATGAAGTTGTGCCTAAGGTTTCCTTCTGCGCCCCAAAGTTTACTGTCGAAGCGGGAAGAAAAAGATCCAGCGTTAGTTGTAGGCGAAGAAAGAACCAAAACTGATTGACTTCCAGTAGTTGCGTTGGTGAAAGGCCTTGCAAGTAAAGGTGCGCCTGGCGAAGAAAGATCGATTTGATCCACTTGGGTTTCTAAAAACAGGAAGTTCGCTTCGAATGCGAGGTTGTGTTCTCTGGAAAGCCAGTAAATCATGTCGAACCTTGCGCCACTTCGTAAATCTCCTCCGTAGGAGGTGTCGCCGAAGAGAATGTTCGTTCCTGGTGCGTTAAGAATACCTGTTGTTCCTGAAGTGGAAAGCGGTGCAACTTTGTCGCCTTTCATCCACCAAAGAAGGTACTCAGCACTAAACGAAAAGCGTTCGGAATCTGCAGGAGGCCTTGGTATTTCCAAAAGTGGCTCGACTTCGCCTTCCTTTGGAATTGCTTCCTTGCCGACATCGAGAACAATTTTTTTTGCCTCTTGTGGCGCTTTTAAATCAGTAGGTAATTTGGTGGGAATCTCATCTGCAATCAATGCTGATGAACTTACCCCCAATGACAATGCCAATACGAAACTCCATTGCTTGCGCATGGAAAGATCCTCCCTTAAAGCCATACCATCATCCTTGATGGTATGTTGAATTTGAACCCTGCCTGTCAGATTCCCCCCGGAACCAGACAAGGTTTTATGTCTACTTTTTAATTCGACTTTGTGGTTCCGATGAAATCATCTGAAAAGGTGATAGGCCCTGTAGGAGTTATGCCGGACGAGCAATTAATCCGTTGATCCACTAGAAAAGGCATGGTCGCTAATTCAGTTAAAAGTGTAATGTTCGGCAAAGTTTGCCAAGTTTACAGCATAATAGGTGACTTTTCCGATTATGCAGGGTATATTGAACACCCTTGCCAGTAACTTAAGGAAGAAATGAGCGTATGGAACCGAATAATCCTCTCAATCAATTAGACCCTAAACAGGTGAAGACAGCATTCAAGGCGTTCAAAAAGCGCCTGAAACTTACCCAATTGGATGAAGATTCGAAGTTGGGTCGGTCCCCGATGACGGGAGGCAGTCATTCTTCCATCCTTGCGATTCAGCCACCATCCGAGTTTTCACTTGAAATCTGGCAGGAGTTGGTCAAGCAGGGAAAATTGAAACCCGCGGGCAGGGGTATGTATGAATTGGTAAAAGAACTTTAACTCAAAGGTTAATCATGAAAAAGTCTATTTGGTCTCTATCTGTTGCAGGTGCTTTGTTTATTTCTCAGGCCCATGCTGAATCTTGGACAAGCTTTCGCGGTCCCACAGGCGATGGGCATGTTAAAGGCGAAAAACTTCCCGACTCCTTCAAGCCGGGTCAGGAATTATGGAAGCAAGCCATTCCCGGTAAAGGCTGGTCCACCCCTGCAGTTGTTGCAGGAAAAATCTTTCTTACCACTGCAATCCCCAGTGGCGAAGGCGCAATGGTGAATCAATCCCTTGAAGCCATGTGCCTCAATGCCAGCGATGGTAAGGTTGTCTGGAAAACTCCCATCTTCGAACAAAAGGCCGAGAGCGCACCTAAAATCCATGGCAAAAACAGCCATGCCAGCCCTTCTCCCATTTGGCATGAAAACAAGATTTATGTTCACTTTGGCCATATGGGTACCGCCTGCCTCGATGAACAGGGCAAGATTCTTTGGAAAGTTCCTGGGTTATATACCAAACCAGTGCATGGCAACGGTGGCTCGCCCATTCTTGTTGATGACATGCTGATTTTTAGTTGTGATGGAACCGATGCCCAAAAGGTTGTTGCGATTAAAACCAAAGATGGGTCATTGGTTTGGAGCACTGATAGGCAAGCGAGCCCGACTAAGCCTTTCTCGTTTTCGACCCCCGAGCTTATCGAAGTGAATGGCAAGAAAATGGTTATTAGCCCTGCCAGCGACATGGTTGGCGCTTATGATCCTAAAACAGGCAAAGAAATCTGGCGTGTTAAATATAAAGGGTACTCCGTTATACCTAAACCCTTGTTTGCCAATGGTTTGGTTTTTATATCCACCAGCTATGACCGCCCTGCACTCTATGCCATCAAGCCCGATGGTAAAGGCGATGTAACCGAAACGCATGTTGCCTGGAAGCTTGAGAAAAACATTCCCCATACTCCTAGCCTCATTGCGGAAGGCCCTGATTTATTCATGGTTGCAGATAACGGCATGGCTAGTTGCGTGGAAGCTGCAACGGGTAAAGTGCATTGGGGCCCCGAGCGTATTGATGGTGCTTACTCTTCTTCCCCGGTGATTTCGGATGGTAAGATTTATTTTCAGAATGAAGAAGGTAAAACCACTGTGGTAAAGGCAGCAAGAACTTTCCAGAAAATCGCAACTTCGGATATGGGCGAAAGAACCCTTGCTTCTTTTGCGGTTGCAGATGGCAAGTTGTTTGTAAGAACGGAAAAGAGTTTGTTTGCGTTCAGCCTTAAAAGCTTGGCATCCAGATAATCGGTGCAGCAAATAAAAAAAGGAGCCTGGGACTATTCCCTGGCTCCTTTTTGTTTTAACTCATACTACTAGCTCTTTTTTACAAGGATATAGTCCTTGGAGCCATCGGGTGTTTGAATCTGAAATAAAACGCCTTCATCGTAATTGGCCTTATCGGTAAGGGTCTTTACTTCAGAAGAAGATTTAACTTCCTTTTTATCGATTTTCATTATTACCATGCCAACCCGCAAACCTGCCTTATACCCAAGGCTATCACGATCCATCTTAATGATCACCACGCCATTGGCTCCAGACTTGTAACCAAATTTGTCTGCAAGTTCATCATTAAGCTGGCCCACTTCAACCCCAAGTTTGTCGAGGTTGGTTTCTCCTTCAATGCTGGGGTTTTCTGGCGATTTCGGATTGAGGCGCGACATCCCAAACTGTTTGGGTTGCTCGACAATGGTGACATTTACCTTGAGTTCTTTACCATCGCGGACTAGCTTGAATTCCGAAGCCTTACCTAAGGGCAAAGCTGCTACAGAAAACTGGAGGTCTTTGCTGTCTTTGATAATCTTCCCTGCAACTTCAATAATAATGTCACCAGATTGAATTCCACCTTTTCCTGCAGGCCCATCTTCCATCACCTGTGTGATGATCACGCCTTTAGGGTTTTTTAAGCCCAGTTTCATTGCAACCTGCTCGTCTTCAATGTCCTTGATTGCAACGCCAAGGTAACCCCTGCGAACAATTCCGTTTTTCAGCAATTGCTCTTTTATGGTTTTCGTAAGGTTTGAGGTTATGGCCATGCCAACGCCTTGAAACCCACCGGATCGGGTTTTGATTGCAGAGTTCACTCCAATAACTTGGCCATCGAGATTGACTAAAGGCCCGCCGCTATTGCCTGGATTGATGGCTGCATCGGTTTGCAAAAAATCTTCGTAGAAATTGAGTCTAAGGCTGCGACCCTTTGCGCTGATAATGCCCGAAGTGACAGAACCTGTGAGGCCAAATGGGGCCCCCAAGGCTAGAACTCTGTCGCCAATTTCTGATGTATCGGAATCACCAAATTCCAAGGCAGGAAGATTCTTGGCGTCGATCTTAACGATGGCAAGATCGGTCTTAGGATCGCCCTTGATTTCGGTAGAAGTAAATTTTCTGCCATCATTTAAAGTGATCTCTACTTTGTCTGCGCCTTCGACCACATGGTTGTTGGTCACGATTACGCCATTAGATTCAACAATAAAGCCCGATCCAAAACCACCTTGGCTATCATCGGGGCCTTCTTCTCCGCCTCGTTTTTTAAACTCTTCGAAAAACTTTCTGAATTCTTCTGGGATCTGCGGATTATCCTGCCCCTGATTCTTTCGTTTGGGGCCCTGTTCTTTTAATCGCATTGGTTTTGCCTTCGCTTCGATGCTAACGACCGAAGGAAGTACTTTCTTCACTACATCGCGGTAAGAAACCAGATCCTTACCTTTGGTAACTGCGGGGGCAGCCGATTGGCCCTGAATCCATGGTGAAATAACAAAACCTGTTACCCCTGAAAACATTAATGCCAGTACAAATAACTTTTTCATAATGCTCCTTTTATTGTGTTGCTAAGTCGCTTTTCCTTTTAAGCAGATATAACTCTGCTAGGATACCAAAAGAACGCCGTTTATACACTACGAACCAACATTTAAAAAAGTTCTCCAAATAGTAAAAAATATTTCGTCGTTATCCTTCCTGTTTAGGGAACTTTATTGCACTTATTCGCATCAAATATTATATAAAAGGTGCTTTTGTCATGGAATCTTCTCTCTTTTTAGTGAGAATAGACTAATTAAACCATGGCCTTGAGTAGAAATTTAAAGTATGGCTAGTGACAATAATAATGTGCCGGAAATCGATCCGCTGGAAGATTGCCAAAAAGCCATCGGTTATCATTTTAATCAGATAGATTTACTGAAATCCGCCCTTACGCATGCCTCTGGAGTTGATTCTCGACTGGCATCTAATGAAAGGCTTGAGTTTCTAGGAGATTCTATTCTAGGGTTGATTTGCTGTGAATATCTTTATCACCGGTTTCCTGATTTGCATGAAGGTGATATGACTAAAATAAAATCAGTAGTGGTTAGCAGGCCAACTTGTGCAAAGGTCAGCGAAGATTTAAAGCTGGGTTCGTTTATGGTTCTTGGCAGGGGGGTGGCTTATAATATCCAACTTATTCCAGCCAACATTCTTGCGGATGTTTTTGAAGCAATTCTAGGCGCAATTTATCTGGATGGTGGATGGGGTGCTGCTAAGGAATTTGCATTAAGGCAACTTTCCGCCCTCATCGAGGAAGTCGCAGGTAGCGATTTGAAAAATAACGCAAAATCTTTGTTGCAGCAAATTGTGCAGCTGGAATTCGGTGCAACTCCTCAATATGTTTTATTACAAGAAAACGGCCCCGATCATAGCAAGTGCTTCATGATGGCTGTCAGCATTCAAGGGAAAACCTTCAAGGGTGCCTGGGGCAAAAATAAAAAAGATGCGGAACAAGCTGCCGCTTTTAATGCTCTTTCCGAAATTCAAAATCCGGATTCAGAAACTAAGTAAAGTTACTACCATGCCAATGAAACCTTACAAAGTGCTCTGCCTTCAATCCGAGTGCAAGAATTTGGCTAATTTTAAAATTGCATCCCGCTGGAGTGATGGAGGCGTGGAAGAGTTGAAAACTTATGCTCTTACTTGCGACAATTGCCTTCCCACAGCGTTTGCTCAAAGTTTTGAAAAACATAAAAGTTGCAGAACCATCCCGGGTGAACTCTTGGAATCACCCATGATATTCGAACTTCATACAGGCAGGCATTCCAATCAACTGGTGCGAAGAACGGATCTCGAAGCCTCTTTTATTTCTTAGCCGTAATCGAAAGCCTAATGATGAATCTTATTTGCATAATCATGTTTGGTGTTCTACCGATGCAATTGACTGCCAAACCCGCATTTCATGCGCATAATGATTATCTCCATACACGCCCCCTCTTCGATGCGCTTGACCAAGGTTTTGATAGCGTTGAAGCTGATGTTTTTTTGGTTAAGAATGAACTACTGGTTGGGCATTTCTTTTGGGAAACTAAACCCGAACGCACCTTAGAAAGCCTATACCTGTTACCCTTATCCAAACTCCACAAAGAGGGCAAGCTTAAAAATATCTGGCTCATGGTGGACATCAAAACCAATGAAGCCGAGCCTTCTGCGATACTCCTTGATCAGCAACTTCGTCGCTACCCCGGTCTCTTTTCCAAGGTTGGAGAAAAAGATAACGCTCCGGTAAAAGTATTACTTTCAGGAAACATGCCCCGCGAGTGGGTCTGTTCTGGGAAAAGCAATTTATTGCGACTTGATGGCAGAGAGGGCGAACTTGGGAAAGCGGAACAGTCGGGTATTTTTCCTTGGGTCAGTGAGCCTTGGTCCAAGCATTTTTCTTGGAAAGGCAAAGGCGCCATCTCTGAAATTGAAAAAGCCAAGCTTAAAACGATGGCTTTGAAAGCAGCGTCCGCAAATCAACAATTAAGATTCTGGGGCGCTCCGGATCTACCCGAATGCTGGAAAATTCAAGCCGAATCTGGTGTGCAACGCATTGGAACCGACAACCTCTCAGGCCTTGCTAAACAAAAATTTAACTGAGGTTCATACCGCTTTTGGTTTCTTTTCTGCCATGGGAAGTGCATAAATAAAGGTGCCTTCTTTTTTAGTACCCACACTCAAGCAGATAAAATACTCATCCTTAATGCAGGCACTCAATGTTTCTATGTCGTTGCTGATATCGATCGTGTATTGCAATTGAAGATCGGGCCAAGTGTATACATAAACCTTGTTTCCACCGCCCGCAAACAGGTAGTTTCGTTCCGCAAGATAAAGCCCCGTGATTTCGTGGGAATGCTCAAGCGAATGGGTTTCTTTTCCAGAGGTGATATCCCAGATTTTTACAAGCCCATCTGTCCCAGATGTTATTATTGTTTTACTGTTCTCTGCAGCAATAACCCGCCATACTTTTCCGGGATGGTTTCCCAGATCCGTTTTTGCTTTTGCTTCGATGTTCCAAATTTGGACTTTGCCATCCCAACTCCCTGTAGCTAGCCATGCTCCCGTGGGGCCAAAGGCGAGTGTGTAGGTGATTCTGCTTTCTGCCTTGAAAGTGTGGATGCAATTACCTGTTTTAAAATCCCAAATTTTGATGAGTCCATCGCAGGCGCAGGATGCGATTTTTGAAGCATCCCTGGAAAATTGCACGCTGTTAACGCTTGATTTATGACCTATTAGCTCGTTTACCAAAAGGTTGGAATCAAGGTTCCAAAGCGAGATTTTGTTGTTGTCTGCGCCGGTTGCAGCAAATGGGCTTTCAAGCGGGGCAAGAGTAGCGCAAGCGCCACCATGTTCTTTACCAAAGGATTCGATTAGGGTGCCTGATTGAATGTTCCAGACTGCGGGACCGAATGCACCATTTGAAATCCCCATGGTTTTTCTTGAGGGAAGATTTTTGAATTGCATGGAGCCGATTGAAATCTCACGAACCGGGCCTATATGATGCTGAGGAGATAATTTGTGAATAAAGGTTGGCGCAGAAATTTTGAGGGGCCAGGGATCTTGATTGCCCGCCTCGGGTTTTGCTATCAAATGATAGCTCAAATAAGCCAGCCCCAATCCACCCATGCTTCCTCCCAATATTTCCCTACGCGATAAGAACGGTTTTTTTAAGCTCGACTTTTCCAAATTCTTGACGAATTCATTGCAGTCTTTCCAGCGGTTTTGGGGCTTTTTCGATAGCGCTTTTTCCACCACTGCCTGTTGATCTTCTGATAGTAGTTGAAGATTGGGTGTTCCCCGGAGGTGCCCTGCAACAATTTCTGCGGCTGTGCCATCAAAGGGCAATCTTCCTGTTGCAAGCTGGCAAAAAGTGCAAGCAAGGCTGTATTGGTCACTTTGCCTATAGGTTTTGCCTTCAAAAAATTCAGGGGCAGCAAAAGCCAGAGTCAGGGTCCCGGTATGGCTTGTCATGGTATGTGAAAGTAATCGCGCCAGCCCAAAATCTCCTACTTTAAGAACACCATTTACCAGAAGCAGATTTTGCGGTTTGATGTCGCGGTGCTGAATGCCCTGATTGCCTATGCCATGCTGGGGATCGTTAAGGAAATCAATCGCGGTAGCTGCTTGCTGCATGAAGGGAAGCAATTCAGAAAAAGGGATGTGAGAGGAACCGGATTTTTTTGCCGCAGTGAATGAATCGAAAAGGGTTCCATCTGCCAACTCCATCAGTACGAATAAAAAGGTATCGGTTTCTTTCAGTTCAAAAATTTTTAAGAGGTTGGGGTGATCCATGGCTTGCAGCCAAGCCAGAGTTGTTTTTTCAATTTCTGTAGAGCCCTTGTCCTTAGGCAATATTTTGATCGCAATGGTTTTAAGTGTTTCGTTTTTGCCCCGCCAAACTTGCCCGAACCCGCCTTGCCCGATTAGTTTTTCTAGTATTACCCCCGGTATTGGCTGATCCCCGCTTGTAAATTGATAAAGCGGCTGAGGATTAGTAATGGCCATTTCTGAATTGGCCTCTGAAGAATTGGCTATCTGGGAAAGCCAAGCCATTTTCTTTAATGCACCCAAACGATTGCGAACCGCTTCTTCAAGATGGGGTTTATCTTTGCAAATTTCTTCAACACTGGTGGTAATGTTGTCCAAGCCCTTGCTTTCGAAGGACTGAATTAGATAATCAATTTCCTCTAATTCTTTTGGTGACATGGGCGGTAGGCTCTCAACTCAGAAATCCATGAGTTCGATATTTCACTACTTTACCCATTTTTGCAAGTAAAGCTTGTATATTATCAGCTTGTGAATTGATAGTAGCCTAGGGTTTTGTAAGATAATATCAATGAAGAATCTGCACTTTAATACAGTGGTTGTGTTCTTTATTATTTGGGGAATAGTGTAACGGTAGCACAACTGCCTCTGGAGCAGTTCGTCTAGGTTCGAATCCTAGTTCCCCAGTTTTATCT
>CAMDHK010000160.1 GCA_945897965.1 Candidatus Kuenenia stuttgartensis
GGAAAAGCAGGTGCGGTTGATTCTAAAGTGCCGATTCATTTTCTTAAGGCACAAAAAGATTCCAAGAGCATTCAGATGCTTGAAGGAAAGCTTATTTTGCAAGTGTTGGACGATTCAAAACCTATCCTTGAAATAACGAATATCGAGAAGGAAGTGGGAAAAAAGATCGAAGGAAAATCAGGCGCATGGATTAAAATTAACGAGTGCAGAAAAGATGCTAAAGGCTTTCACTCTCTGCGCATTGAATATGATATCCCGGCCGATGCGGTTGCTGCAAATGCTCAAAATAATCGGATCCAATTTGGAAACATTGGGGTGCAGAACAATATTATTATTCAGAATGGTCAATTTAATATGGTTGGCGGTGCAGGCCCTGCAAATTTGGGCGGGTTTAAAATCCTTGATGCAGAGGGCAAAGCTTTGACCCCCAATTCTTCTTCCACCAGCGTGCAGGTTGGCCCGGGTGGCACCAAGCGAAGTATAAATGTCACCTATCCCGCAATCTCGAATGCGCCTTTTAAAATCGTATACGAAGGAGGAACTCCAATCGCTGTTGAAGTACCTTTCAGTTTAAAGCTGGTCCCACTGCAGTAATTTTTTACTGGGGGAGATTTTCGGTTGGCTTGATGCGGTCGCCATGCGCCTGCCTCATCAGTACTCGATTGATTACCTGAAGAAATGCAACAGCACTGGCTTCAATAACATCGGTACTGACAGCCCTGCCATTAAGTACCTTGCCTTCAAATAATGCTTCGATTTGAGCTTCGCCTTGGGCATCTTCCCCGACGGTGACATTTCTCAGGCGATAATCTTTCAGGGTAACATTCACGCCTGTAAGTTTTGAAATAACTTTGAAAACTGCATCTACAGGGCCGTCCCCAATGCAAGCATCTCGAACAATATGGCCATCTTTATGCCAAAGGGCAACAACAGCGGAAGGAATGGTTCCAGTGCCCGCATTGCAAGTAACGGCTTCCAAAGTCCAAATGGTAGGATCGGAATGGATTTTCGCTTCGGCAAGTGCTTCGATATCTGCATCATAGATGACTTTTTTACGGTCAGCGAGAATTTTGAAATCGTCGAAGAGCCTTTGGAACTGAGCTTCATCAAGGTGATAGCCCAACTCTTGTACTCTTTGCTTTAAGGCGTGCCTGCCACTATGTTTGCCAAGTACCAGATCGGTTTGAGCCAAGCCGATATCAACTGGGTTCATGATTTCGTAGGTGGATCTTTCTTTGAGCATGCCATCTTGATGAATGCCTGCCTCATGGGCGAATGCGTTTTGCCCAACGATTGCTTTGTTGCGTTGTACTTGAATTCCCGTTACATGGGAGACAAGCTTGCTGGTGGAGAATATTTTTTTTGTGTTGATGTTGGTTTCCAGCTTGAAGTAGTCCTGACGGGTTTTAATAGCCATCACAACTTCTTCAAGTGCGCAGTTTCCAGCTCGTTCACCGATGCCATTGATGGTGCATTCGATTTGTCGAGCACCTTCTAAAACTGCAGCAAGGCTATTTGCAACGGCAAGGCCAAGATCATCATGGCAATGCACGCTCAGAATAGCTTTTTCAATCCCCCGCACATTTTTTTTCAGGTGAGCTATCACCTTGGCGTATTGCTCGGGCATTGCATAGCCTACGGTATCGGGAATATTAATCGTTGTAGCGCCAGCTTCGATTGCTTTTTCAACCACTTCCGTAAGGAAATCAAGTTCGGTACGGGCAGCGTCTTCGGGGCTAAATTCTACATCATTCAAGTAGCTTTTAGCTCTTTTAATACCATCGACAGCCCTGCGTACGATTTCTTCTTTGGCCATGCGTAGTTTGAATTCGCGATGAATGGCACTGGTTGCAAGGAAAACATGGATGCGAGGTTTGGGGTTGTCTTTAAGGGCTTCCCAAGCCCGATCGATATCAGGGTTATTGCAACGGGCGAGGCCGCAGATAATCGGGCCATGAATCTGCCTGGCGATTTCCCGGACGGATTCGAAATCCCCAGGAGATGCAATCGGGAACCCAGCTTCGATTACATCGACGCCTAGGTCGCGAAGAGCCATTCCCACTTCAAGTTTCTCAGCGAGGTTCATGCTAGCGCCTGGTGATTGCTCGCCATCGCGAAGAGTGGTGTCAAAAATGATGATCTTATCCTGGCTCATAAAAAACTCCCGACAAAAAAAAACCGGAACCTTTTGGCTCCGGGGTTATCATTCTCGTTTAGGTTGTAATCAATTTCGAGAAAAATCCCCGGTTCATCCCTTGAAGGGAAGAATAAGGAGAAGCTCAAGAAGTAGTAATTTTCGATTCATAGTTAGAGGTTATAATAGGGTTAAAACTTGATTCATGCAAGCTTTCTGGGTGTTATTGGGATACATTTACTAAATTTTGGTTCCAATTACCCGGTTGACTGGATCGGAAATCTGTGCGAATGTAGACAAATGAGTGTTTGTTACCCGCCTTCTTTCCTGATGATTTGCAGGAGTTAATAATGAATATCCGAGAACAGCGCCGCAGTTTTATTAAGAAAAGTTCTACACTTGCAGCAGGCTTGATGGTTGCTCCGGGAATCATCAGAGCCCAAGAAAATAAGCCAAAGCTTAACATCGGTTTGATCGGGTTATCTGGGAAAGGCGCATCGAATCTAGCTGGGGTTTTAAGTGAAAATATCGTTGCCCTTTGCGATGTGGATGAAAACAATGCTGCTAAGGCAAGAAGCGCTCATCCTAAGGCTAAGTTTTTCCAAGACTATCGGAAATTGATCGACCTCAAGGAACTTGACGCTATCGTGGTTAGCACTCCAGACCATGTGCATGCCGTGCAAGCCATTGCAGTTATGCAATCTGGCAGACCTGTTTATTGCGAAAAACCTTTGGCCCATTCGGTGCTAGAGGTTCGAAAGATGGTGAAAACCGCAAACGAAAAAGGGCTAGTCACCCAAATGGGGACGCAAATTCATGCGGGAAATAATTACCGCAGAGTTGTTGAAATTATACAAGCAGGCGTATTGGGTGAAATTAGTAGAGTTCAGGTATGGGTCAATTCCCTTCCGAATATTCGAACCCTTTCCAAGACCCCAGTAACAGTGCCTGCCGGTTTTGATTACGATCTTTGGCTTGGACCCGTTGCCCATCGGCCTTATGATCCTGCCTTTACGCACTTCAACTGGAGATATTTCTGGGAGTTTGGTGGCGGAGTGTTTGCAGACATGGCATGCCATTACATGGATCTTGTGCATTGGTCTCTTGATTTGCGAAAGCCCCTAACCGTTGAGGCAATTTCGAAAAGGATTCAAACAGGGGATCAAACTGTTCCAGATCTTGTTAAAGCGGATTATAACTATCCTATGAGGGGTAAAAAGCCTGCTGTGCATCTTACTTGGTATAACGGCGTAAAAGGGCCAGGTTGGGATCATGTAGTACCTTACCATGGTTTTGCTTCAGGAATTCTTTTCGAAGGAACCAAAGGTCAGTTGATCGCAGATTACTCGAAGTATAAACTTATGCCCGAAGATAAGTTTAAGGGATTTACCGCACCACCTGCCACCATTCCTAATTCAATAGGCCATCATCAGGAATGGGTTGATGCGATAAAAAATAAGAAAGTAACCACGTGTAATTTTGATTACAGTGGTGCGCTTGCTGAAACTGTATTGCTTGGTAATGTCTCACTTCGTAGTGGTGCTAAAATAAGTTGGGACGATGCCAAAGGCACTACTGGGAACAAAGACGCAGACAAATTCTTATTCAGGGAATATCGAAAAGGTTGGACTTTGTGATTGTTGGAAATCACTAGTTGAAAAAGAACTGGATGGTTTTGACGAGAAACACATTCAGAATAAGAACCGAAATGATGGAACTGACAACGCCTTGGGTTGCAGCTTTACCTACCCCTTCGGTTCCGCCTTCGGTTTCCATGCCGTAGTAGCAACCCGAGATTCCAATTGCGAGTCCGAAAACGAAGGTTTTCCCTAAGGCGGGCAGGGATTCTCGTAAGGTTAGCACTCTTAGCACTTCGTTTTGATATTGAGAAAAACTCATCGAGCCGGTAAGTGATTCCGTTAAAAATCCTGAGTAGATCGCCAAGTATGCCGTGAATACTGTAAGGATTGGAAGTGAGATTACACATGCTAAAATTCTGGGGGCTATCAATGCCTGCATCGGTCTTATTCCCAAAAGCGTAAGCGCGTCAATTTGTTCTGTTTGTTTCATTGAGCCAATTTCCGCAGCAAGGCTTGAGCCCGATCTTCCTGCAAGAATCAGTGCCGAACATAATGGCGCAAATTCAACTACCACTGCCAGTGCCAATGCTTGGGGCAGGTATGTCATTGCAGATGGACCTGCGACATTTACCAAGGCATCGCGCAAATGAATCCAAACTACGACCCCGATTGCCAGCCCTGCAATAATCGCCAAGGGAAGGGCGCCAATCAAGGTTTTGTAAGTTTGGCGAATTAATTCCTGCGGAGTTTTGAACGCAAACGGAAGTTGATAAACAGCTTCCAAGGTAAACATTATCCCGTGGCCTATTTGTATCAGAGTATTCATTTCAAGCCTTTCAAGATTTCCTGGCGGTAAAGGTCCAGTGCCTGTTGGAAGACTGAATTACGGTGAAGGCCTCAAAGCCAAATAGCTTTACCATTTCCCGAACTTCGGTAAGAGATAGCGAAGCGTGAAGCGAATCTGTAAACAGTTGTTTTTGTTTAGGCGTGGCATCGCCTGCATGCAGATTGACTATGTTTTGAAGTTCAGCAATAGAATCGGGGCGAAGTAAATCACGGACAAATAATAACCCGTCTTTTTTTGTGACCCGGATCATTTCCTTAAAGCATTCAACAGGATTTGGAATGTGATGGATGATGCTGTTGGAAATAACTTGGTCAAAAGATTCATCAGGGTAGTGCATTTTTTTTGAATCAACTTGAACTAGGGTGATGCAATCTTCTAATAGTGCAGTTTGAATATTTTTATTTCCTAGTGTCAGCATTGATTCTGCGAGGTCGATTGCGGTAATCTTTAGGCCACTGTTGCGTTTGCACATTGCTATGGGGATTTGGGCGGTGCCTGTGCCAACATCAAGAATCTGAACGCCATCGGTTAGATTCCTTGCAGCAAAAAAATCGTTGCAAAAGACTTCGTTCACTTGGCTGTGATCCATGGAGTCGTATTCGAAAGCTTCCTCGAGGGTGTCCATCACTTCGGGTTCTAAAATTCGGTGCAGGTTTGTCATTATGAGTGGTGCGTGTGATTGAGGATAAAGACGCAATGTAGTTTAAGTTAGAAAGCTTTGGAGGTAAATAAGGGGAATAAAAAAACCCCGCTAATACATTTGACTGCGTTAGCGGGGCCGGAACAGAGAAGAGGCCAAGGATATAAGATAAACTTTTGTAGCTTGTTCTGTCAATGATTTAAAAAAATAATGCGACGATTATTATATGTACTTTTGTTCATGTATGCATAATAATTGATACAATCAATCTAGATTGAAACGTGAGGATAATATTTATTAAGGGCGAGTTTTCAAACGATAGGTTGCACCTGCAGTGCATTCTTTTATAATAAAAGATAGTGTTCTAGCGCAATTTAGGCGCATTCGATTTTTATTGGGACTGCTATGTTTGATGGTTTACGAAAAGGGTTGGCCGCAGCTTTAAAAACCCTGCGTGGAAAAGGGCGCCTTTCTGAGGCGAACATCCGCGAGGCCATGGAAGCTATTCGCATCGTTCTTCTCGATGCCGATGTGAACTTTACCGCTGCCGAAAACTTTATTAATCGCATCACCGAAAAATCAATCGGCCAAGAAGTTCTTCGAAGTTTAGACCCTAGCGAACAAATTGTAAAATTCGTTTACGATGAGCTTGTTTTGCTGATGGGTCCTGTGGATACCGCTATTCCTTTTGCCAAGGATCGGCCCACCATTATTATGCTTTGTGGCCTTCAAGGGCAGGGGAAAACCACCACCGCAGGCAAACTGGCGCTGACACTTAAAGGCAAAGGGCGCAAGCCTTTATTGGTTGCAGCAGATCTGCAAAGGCCTGCCGCTGTCGAGCAATTACGCGTTTTAGGCGAGCAGATTCAGGTTCCTGTTTATTCCGAAGTTGCAGAACCAGGCAAGCCTGTTCCTACTCCTGTCGAAGTTTGCGTTAATGCAATCGCCTACGCCAAGCGAACCCTTATTGATACGGTAATTCTCGATACTGCAGGCCGTTTGCATATCGCTGAAATGCCCATGGATGAACTTAAGCAGATTGATAAACTCGCTAAACCAGATCAAGTTTATCTTGTTTGCGACGCCATGACTGGTCAAGATGCAGTCAATAGTGCAGCAGCATTCAACGAGGCTTTAGAATTAAATGGCGTGATCCTTACCAAGCTGGATGGCGATGCCCGGGGTGGGGCAGCTTTATCCATCAAGGAGGTCACCAAGGTCCCGATCAAGTTTATCGGGGTTGGTGAAAAGCTTGACAAGTTGGAAGAGTTTCGGCCTGAAGGCATGGCGCAGCGGATCTTGGGCCAAGGCGACATCATGTCTTTGGTTGAAAAAGTCAGCAAAGTCCAGTCGGATATTTCCAAGGAAGAATTGGAAGAGCAACAGAAGAAATTGCGCGAAGGCGACTTCAATCTAAACGATTTTAGAAAACAATTTGAACAAATTGCCAAAATGGGGTCGATGAAGGACCTGATCGGTTCCATGCCAGGCATGTCGGATATGGTTCCCGCGGGGGAAGACCCTGAAGCTGCGTTCCGAAGAATCAAAGGAATGTTGGATTCCATGACCCGGGAAGAACGGGCCAATCCGGATGTATTAGACCAAAATCGAAGGCGTAGAGTTGCTGCGGGTAGCGGGACGCAACCCCATGATGTGAAACAGTTTCTGAATCAATTCGAGCAGGTTCGCAACTTAATGCGTGCCATGTCGAAGATGAGTGTTTGGGAAAGAATTAAGATGGTTTCGGGGATGGGTAAGATGGGTGCTTTTCAGCCCGGCGCAAAACTTAAGACAAAGGGCGATACAGGTCATAGAAAAACACCTAAGGAACGCGCCAAAGAGAGAAAAAATAATAAAAAACGCTAGTTTCTTAAAATGAATGAAGAAAGGTAGTGGGTTTCTGCCTCAATCTTTCATAAAATAAAAAATTGGCATACCTTTGGAAAGGAAGAAGCATGGCAGTTAGCATTAGAATGAAACAGTTTGGCAGGCATGGCAGGCATTTTTACCGCATTGTTGCCATTGATAAACGCAGAGCACGCGATGGCGATGTTCTGGAAATTTTAGGCACCTACGATCCTTCCGTTAAAATCAAGGAATCCCGGGTTATCCTTAAAGCTACAAGAATTAAGTATTGGCTAAGCGTTGGCGCACAGCCTTCTGATCATGTTGCAATCTTTCTCGAAAAGTACATGGAAAAATTCGAGAAGGCTGAGGCAGCAGCAAGTTCTGGTTCCTAATAACCATGCGGTTTGATGTGCTGACCTTGTTTCCTGATTTATTTCAAGGATATCTGTCTCAGAGCCTTTTGAAATTGGCGATCCAGACGGAAAAGGTTTCCATCAACCTTTGGAATATTAGAGATTGGGCCAAGGGCAAACATTCAAAAGTGGATGACAGGCCTTTTGGTGGCGGACCCGGAATGGTCATGATGCCAGAGCCCATTTTTGATTGTGTCGAAGAGGTGCGCTCGAAGGTCGTTGATGATTCTGGTTTATTGGTAATGCTTACTCCTGCTGGAGAAAAGCTTAACCAAAAACTTGTGGAAGAGCTTTCTGGGCATAGCAGGATTTTGCTGTTATGTGGCAGATACGAAGGTTTCGATGAAAGAATCAGGATTGGCCTGAAGCCTCGCGAAATTTCGATAGGCGACTTCATATGCAATGGCGGTGAAGTCCCCGCAATGGTTTTGATCGATAGTGTGATTCGTTTGGTGCCTGGCGTTTTGGGTGATCCTGATAGCCTTACCGAAGAAACTCATAACGATCCAGGTGTAGTCGAATACCCCCAGTATACCCGCCCTCGGGTTTTCAGGGGCGCTGAAGTGCCAGAAGTTTTGTTGGGTGGCAACCATGCCGCAATTGCTTCTTGGCGCGCAGAACAGTCTAGGTTACGAAGTCAGGGTTTGATTCAATAAAACTTTGTTTGCGAAGGAATTTTATCATGAAAAACCGCCTCCTCCAGATCGTCGAAGACATGGCAAAAAAGCATGTCGCAGATCTTTCTGAAAAATCAGATTTCAAACGATCTATGCCAGCTTTTGAAGTCGGTGATACCGTTGATGTTCACTTCCGAATTTTGGAAGGTCAAAAAGAACGCATCCAAGTTTTCAGCGGTCTTGTCATCAGCCAGCGAGGCTATGGCATGGGTGAAATGTTCACCGTTCGCAGAATCGTTCAAGGCGAAGGTGTTGAACGAACTTTCCCTGTAGTTTCACCACGGGTTGCCAAGGTTGAAGTTAAGAAGACTGGCAAGGTTCGCAGAGCGAAACTTTACTACATGCGCGATAGGGTTGGTAAGGCTACCCGCCTTAAAGAACGCAAGCCCCATGTTCCTAAAGCTAAAACCAAGTAATTCTCATTCATGGTAATTCGCATGCCCATGCGATTTCTAGAATGGATGCTACCTTGGCGGAAATGGCTCGGTAATAAGTCCGAGAGTATTGCTGCCAAGGTTCTTGTTTCTAAGGGATACATTATCCTAGCAAGAAACTGGAGTTGCAAGTTAGGCGAACTCGATATTGTTGCCCGTTTTAAAGATACCGTAGTTTTTGTTGAAGTTCGATCCAAATCTTGCGATCATACTGTCATTGCTGCAGAGTCGGTTGGTCGGGATAAGCAAATCAAGCTTTCGAGAGCAGCAGCGGCTTTTATTAGGTCTTTTAAGCTTCAGGGTAATTCTTTCAGGTTTGATGTCATTGCAGTCGCTTGGAAAAAAAACTCATCAACTCCTGATTTAGCCCATCATGAAAATGCCTTCGAGTTTATTTCCTGAATCCTTGTCTATTTAACTTAAGAGGCCTTTTTGAAATCCTCTGCACAACAACTTGAATTGATCAAAAACGGCACCGACCAAATTACTCCTGCCGATGAATTCCTTCGCAAACTCGACCGCTCTATCTCACACAATAAGCCTCTTCGTGTTAAGTATGGCATTGATCCCACTGGAATTGATGTTCACCTCGGCCATACTGTTCCACTTCGAAAATTAAAACTCTTCCAAGATCTCGGACACCAAGCCGTGCTTATCATTGGAAATTACACTGCACTGGTTGGCGACCCCAGCGGCAGGGATCAGGCTAGGCAACGGCTAACCGAAGAGCAGGTTGCTAAAAATGCTCTCGATTATCTTGTACAAGTGGGGAAGGTCATTGATCTTTCCAAAACTGAAGTTCGTTATAATGGCGAATGGTTTTCGAAATATCGGTTCCTAGATGTTCTTTCTCTTGCGGGCACTACAACGATTCAACGAATGCTTGAGCGGGATG
>CAMDHK010000161.1 GCA_945897965.1 Candidatus Kuenenia stuttgartensis
AGATCGTTCACCTTCTCAATGTTGGCGTGATTGTTCGCATGGCCAAACGGGCCCCAGTAAAAATAGAGGGCGTATTTGCGATCATTCATCGCCTTGGCAAACCGATCATGCCCAACCGACCAAGAATCATTCTGACCAGAATAATCAATCACAATGGGTGGATCGGGAAGCTTCAGATTCTGTGGAACCGACAAAGGTGGGAAAAACATCCGCTGCGAAACATGCTCAATACCCGCAGGCACATTCGCCTTGATTGCTGCAAAAACATCGCCATTGCGCATACCAATGCCCAGGGTGCCACTACCCCCCATGGAATTACCACCAAGGTAAACCCGGTTAGGATCAATTTCATATTTTTTGATCACCCACTGAACCGTATCCATGACCCGTTTTTCTGCAGGGGTGGGCGAGCCACCTGAATTCTTTTTGGTAAGGTTTGCATCGTTGATATGCATGCCACCCCACCACCAATCACCTTGATTACGCCTACAATCCACATACAGCGCATAAAAATTATCCGGAGTGTGGTAAATATCATGATTGCCCACCATGCGGGTGCATTTCACACAAGAAATAACATCGTGCCCAGCAGAATGAAGGACAACATAGAGAGGTGCGTTCTTACGATCTTTTTTTGGATGAATGACAACAAAGTTATCCTGCTGCGGGGCTTTGTAACCCCATTCTGGTTTCACATCATGTTCAAAGATTTCATAGGTTCTTTCCTTGATGGTTAGGTCTTCGACCTGTTTGCCCTTGATTGCAACAACCTTCGAAGGCACCCAATCTTTGTCTGCTGCAATAAGAGGGCACACTGCAAAAAGAAGCATAAGAAAAGCTGCACGATTCATGGGGTTTCTCTGTAGTAAAGGTACTGGAATGCATCTACTGTTATAGCAAAGTGAATATTGAACGAAAGGGAAAACAACATGAGAATAAAACACACTTAACGGATGTTGTTTATTTTCATATTTTAAAATCCACGGTTATTACGGCAGGCTAGCTCCTACTTGATGCAATAAAGAAATTTATCCGAGCGAATCAGAAGTTTGTTTTCAAGCGGAACCGGTGTGCCATTAAAAATACTTCTGTCCGAAAGATCGTTGATAGTTGGGTTTTGAAATTTCGGCTGGGCCGGAAGCAAGAATGTCTTACCATCACGGGAAAGGTAATACAAGTTCCCATTGGCTAGCAAAGCTGAAGAGTAAAACTGCCCTGCCCTTGGAAGACGTTCCTCGTAAACAATCTTACCTGTATCCGCCTTGGCGCAATATGCAATGCCCTGTTGTTCATGCGTCCAGTAAAGATGACCCTTGAAAACCACAGGTGATGAAACATTGGAACCCTTGTTGCTTGTCCAAAGGCGGTGTGTCGCAGTAACATCACCCGAACCACCAGCCTTCACGGCCAAACCTGCTATGCCAGACCTTCCGCCTAGGCAATACACAATTCCATCCTCATGGACCAAACTGGGGACCATGTACCAGGTGATGTCAGTTTTACAGAACCATAGTTCTTTACCAGTACTAGGATCAAAAGCTAATATTTTTCCCTGGATGGCAAGCACCAGTTCTGTGCGGCCTCCGGGCAATTGCAAAATAATCGGGGTGTTCCAAGATTCCTTGATACCCTTTGCGGCCCATTTTTGTTTACCGGTTTTACGATCGAGGGCAATTATGGATTCGCTTTCAACGCTGGCGTTGATAATCAGCAGGTCTTTGTAAAGGATCGGGGAAGCCGCACTTCCCCAACCATTTGTCCGTGATCCCACATCAGCCTGCCAAAGCTCTTTTCCTGAATGATCAAAAGCATAGACTCCGGATTTACCAAAGAAGGTGTAAACGGCATCATTGTCTGCAGCGGGCGTGCTTGCGGCAAAACCGTGGTCACGAATCTTGTCCTGTTCGGGCAGTTTGGCTACAAGGTCTTTTTTCCAAATTATACTACCATTGCTTGGTTGAATGGCAAGCAGGTGACGCTTAAGATCTTCCTGGGTTCCACCTGGTTGGCCAGGAATAAAAAATCCGGTATGGCAAGTAAGGTAAATGCGGTCTTTCCAGACAATCGGACAGGATGCCCCCGGGCCGGGAAGTGGTATTTTCCATGCCAGATTCTCGGTCTGGCTCCATTGAGTTGGTGGTTTGCTTTCGGAATCAATCCCCTGGCCATTCGGGCCACGAAAAATAACGCCGGAGTCTTCCGCAATCGTACTTGGAACGAAAATAATTAAAACAAATAAAACAATTAACCTTATCATATTAATCCTTTTCTTAAAAACCCTGATACTCTTAAAAAGCTAAACTAAAGTCTTTCTGTTTGAAATAAAAAAAGCAGTACAGAGAAAAGATGTATAGAAATGCCTGCTTACTTGGTCTTTAATTCGAAAGGTTCAAGAGTGGTGGGTTGATTGGTTATAGTAACTTTGAAAGTGGAGGTATCAGGTTTGGAGAATCTGCCCTTAAGCCTGTCAGGGCCATTAAATTGATTTTTGAATGTCCCGGATTTTTCGCGCCATTCAAAGGCGACCAAAAAATCACCCGCAGGAACGCCATCCCCTGAGGTAAAGGTGTTGAGTTTAAAATCACCATTCTCATCGGTTTGAGCGTAGGGAATGAAAGATTGATCATTCTTTTTTGGGGTGGAATGAAAATAGACAAAAAGATCAGCAGCAGGTTTACCATTAACCAAAACTTTGCCCATAACAGGAAAAGTGGGAAGCCGCTTCTGAGAACCACAACCTACAACCAAGAAAACAATTAAAAGAATCATCACTGAGCGATAAAACAACATCATGAAGTTGGTTTCCGTGATACATAAAGTACAAGGATTATTCGGAAATGATCTCGCCTTTTCTAGCTGTGACCATGTAAACAAAATTCTTCGGATTCATGCTGCCGGTAAGAAATCGAACTGAACCATCCCCCATCACCACCGTTGCACCGTTCGTATGAAAACCATAAATGCCCCTACCAGTAACATTGGTGCAGTTAATCATGCAAGGGCCCTGAACACCTCTGCCATCATACAGCGAACCATTGACCCAGTTTTCACCGTTATAAGGATTGCCCCACCCCGCACCAACGGTGTTTGCGTTTCCACTGTTAGGAACAACAGGAAAACCATTGGTTGCAACACGAATATTTGCTTGCCAAGCTTCGGGCCTTCCTGCAAGCTCCACCAATAAAAGCGTGTTGGATACACCATCAGAAATACCCGAGATTCTCGAGGATTTCAAAGGCGGGGTTGCAAGCATGCCTTCACGGTCACCACCAGATGGCGCGCCAACAACCGAATCCCACCCTACCGAAGTTACCCCAGAAATTACAGAATAATCGCCCGCCGCGGTTGTGAAAGTTGCAGCAGGATAACCAGGGATGGCGTTTGGGGGCAGGCTTATGGTTTCAGAACGGTTTTGAGTTGGAGTCGAAGGGCACTGCATCACCTTTAATTGGGTCTGCAGCACCGCAATGTTCGAAGCGGTATTAAACATTTGATTAAAATTGTACTGTTTGTAAAGATTTTCCTGTTCGAGATAGGGAAGCATAAGCGGCGCCCAGCTATAGGCAAGATTCGCTGCAGGTGGAAACGCCACGAAATACGCAGGAGGCAGTGCTTGATAGGTATTTTCGTAATTGAAAAAGGCCAGCCCAAGCTGCTTTAGATTGTTAGAACACTGTAAACGAGATGCAGCTTCGCGCACTTTCTGTACTGCGGGTAAAAGCAAGCCGATAAGGATCGCAATGATTGCTATCACCACCAAAAGTTCGATCAGGGTAAAGCCATACTTGCTTTCTTTTCTGAGCCTTTTTAAAGCCATGAAATTAACCCCTTTATTACTAATCAATCCGATATTACTCTACTTGGCTTATAACTAAACTATTTCAAGGAAAGTTTTAATTTTACCACAATTTTCTGAAAGAGCGCTCGCTTTTGACGATTATATGAATTAACACATTTAGACCAATTTAATGCCAAAAGTAGCTCGGTTTAAACGCTCTGCAATCCCCAGCGACTATTTCAGGGAGAATTTTTTGCCCGTGGTCAATTTGCCGATGACTGCAGAAACTGCGCCCAGGCGACTATTTGCCTTCGATCTGGTGATAGTGCAACCAATAAAGGAGGCCTTGATCGATTTTCTGCGTGTGGCTTCGAGAAGATTCACAAAAAGATCCGGATGCGCATCCAGAAGATTGCCAATGATGAAAATACGCTCTGGGTTAAAGAGATTAACAACCGTAGCAACACCCGTGGAAATATGATCAATCATGAGATTGATTTCATTCATGGCATCGACTGCGCCCCCACGAAAAAGATTAATCGCACCCTGAATATCAATTTTGGAATCAGCGAGCCTAGCTATAGTTTTACAAAAGAAATCATCCGTAGCGACTGCATCGAGGGTTGCGCCATTTTTGTCGATGGGAAGCTTTCCAAGATTTCCCGCAAGGCCCAAATGCCCTTGAAGTTGCTGACCATTAGAAACAATACCTAGACCAAAATCATGGGTGATATCGATAACAGCAAAGTTAGAAAGATTGCGTGATTCGCCAAAGATGGATTCGGCCAAGCAGAGTGCATGCATTTCTTGAAGCAGAAAAGTTTCGAACCCGGTGTTGGCCTCGAGATCTTTTGCAAGCATTTGATTTTCGAGAAACGGAATGGATGGGCATGAAGATATTTTATGCTCTAGTTGATTGAAAAGGCCAGGCGTGCTAACCCCAAGCCCCATCAACTTGACGCCATTTTTGGGTTTTGCAAGTTTGAGCTTTTGGCTGACAAGACTGAGAAATTCAGAATAAGACCTTGGCATAGGGAACCGATCTAAATTGCCCTGCAACTTGCCATCAAGGCCGGATGCTGATATTTCGCAAGCATCCTGTCCAATAACAAGGGCCATGACCCCGGCCTTGGCAGTTGCAAGATGTATCATTTTACCCGGCCTGCCCAGCATCGCTTTGGAAGGTTCACCTTCTTCTACCAATTTGGCATCGAGAAGATCTTGAACGGTTCGGGTTATGGTCGGGCCGCTGATTCCGGTTAATCTTGTAAGGTCTGCACGCGAAAGCCCGCCATGCTTTAGGAGCATCGCTAATACCTCGCGAGTATTCAAATGCCTGAGCAAGCCAGCTCGGTTTTGGCTTTTGTGTTTCGGATTAGGGCTTTTTTGGGGCATTAGTCAATCGCATCAAGTTGTATCAAAATACCAAACCAACATATTAAAAGATTATGAAACACTGCTCCGATAAAAAGCTTAATCCATGTGAAGTTTTAATTAATATGGCTGTTTTTCAAGAAATAATAGAGGTTTCAAGTTTGTGAATTTTTGGTAAAATAATGATATATAGTAGCTGTTTGCATACCTGCTTGGAGAACTTATGGCTCGTTTCTTACATAATTGTTTATTTCTGGCACCGCTAATCGCCTGCGTCTTTAGCACCATTAGTCTCGCAGCAGAGCCTGCCAAACCTGCAGCAGATTTATTCGAAAAAGAAGTTCTGCCTATTCTTCAAGCACATTGCTTTTCATGCCATGGTGCAGAAAAAAAAGTCAAAGGAGGCCTTGATATGTCCTCCCGCGAAGCCCTCCTCAAAGGCAGCGACAATGGCGCAGTTGTCTCACTCGAAAAACCAGATACCAGCATGATGATTGACGCAATCCGTCATGGCGAATTGAAAATGCCCCCCAAGGGCAAGCTCCCCTTATCGCAAATCGAGATATTAGAAAAATGGATTAAATCCGGTGTACCATATTCTGCAGGCAAGGTTGTAGCCAAGCAGCATGGCCCGCCCAAGGTGGACGCCGAGGCCCGAAATTTTTGGTCCTACAAGGCTGTCAAAAATCCAACCATTCCCAAAGTGAAGAATCAATCATGGGTGAAAAATCCCATCGATGCATTTATCCTTTCGAAGCTCGAACAAAATCAGTTAACTCCAGCTTTGCCTGCAGAGAAAACTGCCCTGTTGCGAAGGCTATATTTCAATTTGATAGGCCTGCCTCCTTCAATCGAGGAAACAGAATCGTTCCTTAAAGATACTTCCCCTGATGCTTATGAAAAGCGAGTTGATCTTCTTTTAAACTCTAGGCATTACGGCGAAAACTGGGCTCGCCATTGGCTTGATCTTGTCCGCTATGCAGAAACCAACAGCTTCGAACGCGATGGCACCAAACCCAATGCCTGGAAATATCGCGACTATGTAATCCAATCGTTCAACTCAGACAAACCCTACAACCAATTCATCAAAGAACAACTCGCAGGCGATGAAATTGAAAAAGTAAGCAGAGATAGTTTGGTCGCAACCGCATACTATCGCCTAGGCATCTGGGATGATGAACCCGCTGATCGCGAACTGGCTTATTTTGATCAGCTCGATGATATTGTTTCTACCACTGGGCAAACTTTTCTTGGCACCACCATAGGATGCGCAAGATGCCATGATCATAAAATCGATCCCTTCCCACAAAAAGATTACTACCGCTTCATGGCTTTCTTTCATGGCATCAATAGTTATGGCAACGGCCCCGCATCACAAAGAGTAGTCGATGGCGATACCCAAGATCTTAAAGGCGTTATTAGCACAGGCAGAAGACCCGATCTTAAGAAACTTCAAGACCTTGAAATCAAAGCCCAAGAACACGAACGCGCTTCCAATGATGTCAACAGGCAAATAGGCCGTATCGAAGATGATTTCAGGGCCAAGCTTCCCGGTGGGCAGAATGATGACTTCAAACAAGATGTTCACAAACCCATTCTGTTTGAAAAACATTTGGGCAAGCTTGTTACTGCTGAAGAATACAAGCGCTGGAAAGATCTTATCGCAAAAAGAGAAGAACTGAAAAAGACCCGACCTCTGATTCGGGAAACCTCCCTCGCAGTTACCGAACAAGGGCCCAAGGCAAGAGAAACCTTTATCCTCACCCGAGGTATGCCCGCTGCAAAAGGCGATAAAGTCGAACCCGGCTTTCCCACTGTCATGATTACAAATAACTCTCCCGAACCTAAAATTCCTAATCCTGATGCCAAGGCTTTATCCTCAGGCAGAAGGGCCGTACTCGCTGATTGGATTGCTAGCGATGAAAACCCCCTCACCGCACGAGTCATGGCCAACCGGCTCTGGCAGTTTCAGTTCGGCAGAGGCATTGTTCGTTCCTCCAGCAACTTCGGCTACATGGGCACACCACCCACGCACCCCGAACTTCTGGATTACCTCGCATCACAACTTGTTGCAAACGGCTGGAAACTTAAACCCCTTCAACGCATGATCCTTACTTCCAATGCCTTCAAAATGGGTACCCAGGTTTCACCCCAAGCAATGATGAAAGATCCCGAAAATGATCTTCTCTCTCACTTTGATTTACGCAGGTTAACCGCAGAAGAACTGCGCGACTCCATCCTCGGCATCAGCGGCAACTTGAATTTGAAAAAGGTCGATGGCCCTAGCGTCTACCCTATCATTCCAAGGGAAGTGCTTGCAGGGCAATCCGTGCCCGGCAGCGGTTGGGGTAAATCCACACCCGAAGAAGCTGCTTCGCGAAGTGTATTTGTATTTATCAAACGCTCGCTGGCTTTGCCCATCCTTCAAGTATTTGATGCACCAGACCCAGATTCCCCCTGCCCTTCGCGCTTCACCACTACACAACCCGCACAAGCCCTCGCCCTCATCAACAGCGAGTTTGCAAGCGAACAAGCAAAGGTGCTTGCTGCAGATGTTGCCAAGAAATCTCCTTCTTCTCCTTCCGCTAAAGTTCACGAGGTGCTTCGCAGAACTCTGCAACGACAACCCAATCAAGATGAAATCGACCGAGGTACAACCTTTATCAAAGATTCCATGAACAAAGATTCTCTCAGCGAGGAAGACGCTTTCCGCAGATTCTGCCTCATTGCTTTCAGCCTCAATGAATTTATCTTCCTTAACTAACACAACGACAAACTTTATAGGTGATCCATGAAAAACTTCTGTGGCAATACCAGACGCGAATTCATCTGGCAGACAGGCGCTGGCTTTACTGGCGTCGCTCTCGCAGGCATGCTTGAAGATTCCTTCTTCAAAGCACAAGCTGCGCAACCCTTCAACCCCCTCGCTCCTAAAAAACCTCATCACACACCCAAGGCCACCAGTGTTATTTTCCTCTACATGTATGGCGGCCCAAGCCATATGGACACCTTCGACTACAAGCCCGCAATGAACGGTATGGATGGCAAAACTATCGAGGTTAAAACCTTCGGCAGAGGTGGTAAAAAAACCAGTGGCCGTATCGTCGAACCACGTTGGAAATTCAATCAGTACGGGCAATCTGGCAAATGGGTGTCCGACCTCTTTCCAAACCTTGCAAAACATGTCGATGATATCTCTTTCATCCACTCCATGACTGCTGATTCACCTATTCACGGATCCGCAATGATCCAAATGAATACAGGAAAAGTGCAATCAGGCGCACCCTGCATGGGCTCATGGGTTAACTACGGCCTCGGCTCTGAAAACGCAAACATGCCTGGCTTTGTTGTAATGCTTGACCCACGCGGTGGCCCTATCAGTGGTGCAAAAAACTGGTCCAGCGGTTATATGCCCGCCCAATACGAGGGCACACTCTTCCGATCCCAAGGTTCGCCCATACTCGATCTTTCCAGACGATCCGACATGACCGATCCACAACAACGCAGAATTCTTGATACCCTCTCGCAGTATAACTCCCAACATGCGCTGCAAAACAAAGATTACTCCGCTCTTAACGCTCGTATTGCAAGCTACGAGCTCGCCTATCGCATGCAATCTTCCGCCCCCGAAGCGACCGATATTTCTAACGAACCTCAGAAAGTTCAATCTCTCTATGGCATGGATAATCCCAAAACCGCAGTCTTCGGCAGACAATGCCTACTCGCTCGCAGACTTGTAGAACGAGGCGTTCGCTTCATACAACTTTATTCAGGCGGCGCGCATAACGATGACAATTGGGATGCCCATGGCGATCTCGAAAAAAATCACAACCTGCACGCTGGCGAAACTGATATGCCCATCGCTGGCCTGCTTGCCGATCTTAAACAACGCGGCCTACTTGATTCCACCCTCATCATCTGGGGCGGGGAATTCGGCAGACAACCCACCGCAGAATACGCCAAGGGCAGCGGCAGAGATCACAACGCTTATGGCTTCACCATGTGGATGGCGGGCGGCGGCATCAAAGGTGGCACTACCGTGGGCACCACCGATGAACTAGGCAGCAAAGCAGTCGAAAAACCTTTCCATGTAAAGAACCTTCATGCTACTGTACTTGATCGCATGGGCATCGATCCTGAAAGGCTTACCTACTTTTATGGCGGCCTCGATCAAAAACTAGTTGGGGTCGAAGGCGCTGAACCCATCAAGGAAATTTTAGTCTAACCATCTTTTACAAGGAGCTTCTTTCGTGAAATTCAAACTCGCAATCCTCGGTCTATT
>CAMDHK010000162.1 GCA_945897965.1 Candidatus Kuenenia stuttgartensis
TAGTGGGCGCTGAGGGAATCGAACCCCCGACCAACACGGTGTAAGCATGCCGCTCTACCAGCTGAGCTAAGCGCCCTAATAGTCAATCTCGCTAAGGATATTTTGAAAATACTTACTAGAGTTTAGGCAAAGCCTTATATCTAAAAGAATCTTCTCCCGATCCTCATGCATTAAACATTTTAGTTGTTCAAAAAGAATTAACAATCTAACTTCGAAATTATTTAGTCGGGAAATGAGTTTTTTTTTCATTTCGTCAGATATTTCTGAGCTTTTTGCCTGCGATTCCAGCTCAAACCGAATATCCATCACTTCTTCTAAAATATCAGGCGGAACGGTCCTTATTTCTTCAGAATTCTTGCCATCCTCAAGTTTTAAGAGGTATTCGGCCCTTTGAAATGGGTCTTTTAAGGTCGAATATGCTTGGTTCACCATAGCCGACAGCTTTAAGGCATTAGCATCGAAAATCGCAGAATTTGAGAAATCAGGGTGGTAATTTTTGCTGGTAGCTAAATAAGCAACTTCAAGATTGACTAAATCAATCTTGTAAGCGGGTTCCAAGGATAATAGCTCAAAATAATTCATGTAATTAGAAAAGGGAGCGATCCTGTTATAGATCGCTCCCTTTCAGAAAGTTTTAAAATTACATGGAGAATGAACTGCCACAACCACAAGTGGTTTTGGCGGTAGGGTTTGAAATACTGAAACCCCGTTTGTTCAAGTCATCATGAAAATCAACATTGGCATCGGAAAGATACATCAAGCTGCGCTTGTCAACCACAACAGGAACGCCATCAATTTCAAAAACTTCGTCAAGTTTTTCGTTCATGTTTTCATCGAGGTCGAGTTTGTGCTGGAAGCCGGAACAGCCGCCGCCAACTACGCGAAGACGGAGATAAACCTTTTCAGGGAAATCGCCAGTAGTGCGTTGGTCAGTAACGATGCGTTTAACTTCGCTAGAAGCTTTAGGGGACAAAGTAATCGGCATGATAAAATCTCCTTATGTGTAAAAGAATTCCTGTGAACTAAGAATTAACGGTCTGCGGTGCGTGGGCCTGTTTATCCTGAAGGTTCTTGATTGCTGCCTTGATTGCATCTTCAGCAAGCACGGAGCAATGAACCTTAACGGGTGGAAGAGCAAGCTCTTCAACTATTTCAGTATTGCGAATGCCAAGAGCAGCGTCAAGGGATTTCCCTTTGACCCACTCGGTAGCAAGGCTGCTGGAAGCTATGGCGCTGCCACAGCCAAAAGTTTTGAATTTAGCATCTTCAATAAGGCCCGTAAGTGGGTTGACCTTGATCTGCAACTTCATGACGTCCCCGCATTCGGGCGCGCCAACAATGCCGGTTCCGACCATTGGATCATCTTTATCGAAACTGCCAACATTTCGCGGATTGTTATAGTGTTCTAGAACCTTGGTGCTGTAAGCCATATTTAAAAAATCCTCCTGAATAAACTGTAATAAATGAAACTTTACTTTGCTTAGTGCGCTGCCCACTGGACGGTTTTAAGGTCGATCCCTTGGCGGTGCATTTCGTAAAGCGGGCTCATGTCGCGCAAATGGTTGACAGCCCTAACCACATCGTTGATGACAAAATCAACTTCTTCTTCGGTGTTGAATCGACCCAAGCCGAAACGAATGCTACTGTGGGCAAGTTCATCGCCCAAACCAAGAGCTTTAAGCACATAGCTAGGTTCAAGGCTTGCGGAAGTGCATGCAGAGCCTGAGCTAACTGCGACATCTTTGATGCCCATCATAAGGCCTTCGCCTTCTACAAAAGCAAAACTGATGTTGAGGTTACCAGGCAGGCGGTGAATAGGATGACCATTTAAGTATGCATCTTCAAGTTTAGAGTTGATGCCTTCATGAAGCCTGTTGCGAAGTTTAAGAAGCCTTTCGGATTCAGAATGAAGCTCTTTACGGCAAATTTCTGCAGCCATGCCCATACCGACAATGCCAGTAACATTAAGAGTTCCGCTACGCATACCGCGCTCGTGGCCGCCGCCATCAAGCATTGCATCAAGTCGAACGCGGGGATCTTTTCTACGAACATAAAGAGCACCAACGCCTTTAGGACCATACATTTTGTGGGCGGTCATACTAAGAAGATCGATGCCCATATCTTCAACATCCATTGGGATTTTCCCAACGGCTTGTGTTGCATCAGTGTGAAAAAGCACGCCTTTAGCTTTGCAGATTGCGCCGATTTCCTTCATGGGATGAACGGTACCGATTTCATTGTTGGCGGCCATGATGCTAACAATGATAGTTTTGTCGGTAATGGCATCAGCGACTTGCTGTGGTGAGACAATGCCATATTTATCTACGGGAAGAAATGTGACCGTGCAACCATCGCGTTCGAGGCGCATGCAAGTATCAATAACTGCCTTATGTTCAGTTGAGGCAGATATAATGTGGTTGCCTTTTTTCTTGTACATCGCAGCAACACCCTTGATTGCAAGGTTATTACTTTCGGTTGCACCACTGGTAAAAATGATTTCTTTGGAAGAGGCGTTGATGATGCTGGCGACTTGTTCGCGTGCAAGATCAACTCCTTCTTCGGTTTCCCAGCCATAGGCATGATTACGGCTGGCAGAGTTTCCGAATTTTTCGGTAAAATAAGGCATCATTGCCTCAAGAACCCGGGGGTCGGTTCGGGTGGTTGAGTTGTTATCCATGTAAACAGGAAGTTTGAACATATAAAAAAGTCCTCCAGAGACCGGTAAAATTATTTGTTTGTTCCGTGAGAAACAAGTTCGAGTCCAAATTGGAGAGAGACGCTCGGCCTGATTGTCGGGTCAAGAATCTCAGCAAGTGTCACATCTTTAAGTATAGTGCGGATGCGATCGTGAACCCCACTCATGCCGGTTCGGATCGGGCAGAAAGTTCTGGCAGAGCAGGTTTGCTTTTCAATATCTTTGCTGCAATCCGTGAGATGAAAGGGTTCGTCAAGAGATTGCATGATGTCTGCTAAAGCGATGTCTTCGGGTTTGCGGATTAAAACATACCCACCATGAACGCCCCGATGGCTAGATAAATAGCCATGATGACAAAGGGTTTTCATAATATTGGCAAGGAAAGGCCTGCTGATAGAAAATTTAGCAGAAATTTCTCTTGCGGAAGAACCGTCGGGATTACCGTGCAGGTGCGAAAGCACCAGCAAAGCGTAATCCATTTTTCGGCTAAAGAAAGACATAAAAACCTTGAAGATAAAACTCAGAAAATGCCAACACATTAATAATAGAACTGAATTAGTACCATTTCAATAGGAATGGAAAGAAAATGGAAAAAGAAGTTGACAAGTGGTGGTGAGGAGGCCTAAATTTAATGATATCGAGTCTCAATACGGGGGTAAGATGATTCAAAATAATTGCACATTAACTGTTGGTGAAGATCTGGTTGTGTGTAGGTGCTTAGGCATTACCGAAGTGGAAGTGATTGAGATTACCCGAATCAAAAAAATTGGGTGCCTAGCAGAGTTGAGGCAGGAATCAGAGGCAGGCAGTGGTTGTACTGCCTGCCATAAAAAGTTAAATCAAATTATCCGTGAGAACGGTTCTTTATCAGACCGTTCTACTCTTTAAGCGTTAGCCTCGGATTGCAAAAGAAGAAATTTGGGAAGGCCCAAAGTTTGAATCAGGTGCAATTGGGTTTCCAACCAATCAACATGTTCTTCTGAATCAGTTAGGATAGGCGCAATGAGTTCGTGGGTGCCGTAATCTTTTACCTGCGCGCAAAGAGCAATTAAATTGTTGTAGGCTAAAACGCCCTTGGTTTCGAGAGCTAGATCGTTGGTAAATTGTTCGGGAATATCCGAACCAACGCGAATGACATCGTATCTAGCAATTTCCGGAACCCCTTCGAGAAATAAGATACGATCGATGAGTTTTTCTGCATGTTTCATTTCGCCCATCGATTCTTCGTAATGTTTAGCGGCAAGTTTGCTTATGCCCCAATTCTTGCACATTTTGGCTTGAATGAAGTATTGGTTGATAGCGGTAAGTTCGATGGTGAGTGCTTGGTTCAAGCCTTCGATGATTTTGTCGTTACCCTTCATGATAATTAATCCTTGAAAAGAGTGGTTGTTTTGGGCGTTGGCAAATAAATATTTGATACGCAAAATCATTGTATGTGAGGGGTCAAATAAAAAAAACAAAATACATCAAAAAGTTCTTGCGATAAAACTTATACCTGATATCTTGGATATTTGGCACAGAAATATTTTGTGCTTATTTCTTAAGGTTGGAGGTGTTTTTTAGGAGGACGCCCTCATGCGTTTTTATTCAATGAAGTTGTTAGGTCTTTGCGTTTTTCTTTCTGCGATCTGCGTTTTAGCAGCAGCAGAAGAGAAGGTGAAGGGGCAACTTCCCGCCCAGTTTAAGAAGCTTGGCCTCCGTGATGATCAAGTTCAGAAAATTTATAAAATCCAAACGGATTACCGTGGCAAGGGAGCCGACCTTGAAAAGCAGCTTAAAGAGCTGAAGACCAAGGAAAAGACTGAAGTTGAAGGAGTCTTAACCGATGAACAGAAAAACAGGCTGAAAGAAATTCGTACAGGCGAAAGCGCCGACCCGAAGAAAACCAGCAAGTAACTAGTTAATCTGTTTGTGCAGCCCGTGTTTAAAAGCACGGGCTGTTTGTATTTATCCCATATATTTTCAGGTAAATTAATATTCCATGTGAAACTATTGCAAAAACAAATAAAATGAATCCAAGGGTCCGAATTCGTCTGAATGGTAAGATTTAAATTAAAGAGAGTTCCATGGATAATGCAGTAGAAGAGAAATTCAAAATCGTTGTAGGTTTAGAAGTTCATGTGCAACTTATGACTAAAACTAAACTGTTTTGCGGTTGCAGCACCAAATTCGGACTAGCTCCTAATTCTTCGACCTGCCCGGTTTGCATTGGTATGCCAGGTGTCTTGCCCGTGATGAACAAACATGCTTTTGAGTTGGCAATGAAGGCAGCGTTAGCAATTAACTGTACCATTGCAAATTATACCAAGTGGGACAGGAAAAATTATTATTACCCTGACTTACCCAAGAATTTTCAGATTAGCCAGTATGATCTTCCTTTTTCTAGCGAAGGGCATTTGGAAATCGAAACATCGCAGGGAACGAGAAAGATAGGTATATTCAGGGCCCATTTGGAGGAAGATGCTGGGAAATCGATGCACGATGAATCGGGCGGTGGTAGCGATTCAAAGGTTGATTTAAATCGTACCGGTACTCCCCTTTTAGAAATTGTAAGCAAGCCGGATATCAGGTCTGGCGAAGAAGCCCGATTATATCTAGAAGAGCTTAAGTTACTTTTGAAGGAGTTGGAGATTTCTGATTGCGAAATGCAGGAAGGTAGCCTTCGTTGCGATGCCAATGTGAACATTCATATTACTATGCCCGATGGTACGGTAGCAGCTACCCCAATCGTAGAAGTTAAAAACCTGAATAGTTTCCGTGCTGTCGAGAAGTCGATCAAGTACGAAGCGCAACGCCAATATGATCAGTTTTTGAAAGATGGAAAAAGATTTGGTGAAGTGCCCAAGTGTACTGCGGGTTGGGATGATCAAAAAGGTGCGACTATTGTGCAAAGACGGAAGGAAGAAGCTTCGGATTACCGATATTTTCCGGAGCCTGATTTGGTACCCGTGAAAGTGACAAATCAGGTAATTGAGAAGGTTAGAGCGAATATGGGAGAACTCCCTTCTGCTTGCAGGGAACGCTTGGTGAAGGATTATGCCCTTAGCCGTTATGATTCATCGGTTTTGGTTTGCCAGGGTCGGAAGTTTACCTCGTACTTTGAAGAGACTGCGAAAAAATCGGGTGACGCCAAGGCTTCGTGCAATTGGATCACTAATCAAGTTTTAAGCACCTTGAATGAGCAAAAAAAAGAGATTCAAGACTTTTCTCTTTCGCCTGATAAGCTTGCAAGCCTTGTTATCGAGATCGCAAAAACGGGTCTTAATATGCTAAGAGCTCGCGAGGTTTACGCTCGAATGCTTGAAACAGGAGAAGATCCAAAAACATGTATGGATGCATTGGGATTCAAGGTGGTTGGCGATGTAAATCAAATCATTGAAATAGTTCGGAAGGCGATTGCGGCTAATCCTAAAGCTGTTGTTGATTTTAGAAATGGGAAATTAAAAGCTGCGGACGCCATCAAGGGTGCGGTGATGCGCGAAACTAAAGGAATGGCGAAAATGGAAACGGTGCAAGAGATCGTGATGAAAGAACTTGCGGATGCTAAAGATCCTGTTTAAATAAACAATGCGGCTTCTGCGGCTAACCCTGGTCCGAAGCCAAGAGCCACGCAAGGTCTTGGTGCTTCGATTTCAGCCATCTTTTTCAGGATGAACAATAGTGTAGCGCTTGACATATTGCCATGTTTTGAAAGTATTTCGCGTGAAATTTCGGAAGCTTCGGAAGGTAAAGAGAGAGCATCTTCGATTGCTGTAAGAATGCGTGGGCCTCCTGGGTGCAGAGCCCACGATTTAATATCATCTAACCTTAATCCGCTTTTAGCCAACCATTGTTCAAGCCATGGTTTTAGGTGTTGTTTTATCAGACCGGGGACTTGTTTTGCGAGGGTCATTTCAAACCCATGATCTCCAATGTTCCAGGTCATTGCATTTGCGGAATCGGGAAGAATGCAAGAGCCCGAGGAAGCAAGTTTCCAAGTTTCTTTGGCTATATTATCTGAAGCACCCAGTACCACTGAAGCCGCGCCATCTGCGAACAATGCGTTAGCAATAATCTTTTGTGGATCCCAGCCATAATGAAAATGTGTGCTGCAAAGCTCTAGGGAAGAAAGCAGTACCTTGGCATCCGGTTGTGCTTTTACAAACGCATGGGCTACCCGCAAACCATTGAGAGAACCATGGCAACCCATGAAACCGACCTGAGTGCGAGCAACCGATGGGGAAAGCGAAAGGTTCTGGATCAGGTGGTAATCAAAACCTGGGGAAAAAAAACCGGTGCAGGTGACCGTGATCAAATGACTGAAGTTTTCTGATGAAATGTGGGAATTTTCTAATGCTTGCTTGCTGGCTAAAAGAGCAAGAGGCGGCCCGAGTGTTTGAAAATGCTCCATACGTTGAGCCGTGGTTGGGCCAAGGTCATCAGGCTTTCCATTTGGAATAAAAGGCGAACCTGTTTCGTTTTTCTTTTGCAGTATATCATCAAGAACAGGCCGTCCTAGAATTATTCCACGGGTTTTAATCCCTGTTTGAGAATACCACTTAGGCAGCCAGTTTAATTGCTCTTCAGATTGGGGGCAAAGTGATCGTGCCAGTTCCAATGCTTCTTCTTGCAATAATGTGCCATCGGGAACCGCAGTCCCCCAACCCAAAAAAGCAAGATGCATATTGATTCCTTAGATGCTTGTTGCAGCCTTGTTCGGTTTATCCAGCATTGCGACAACTGGTTTTGATAGGAAAGGAAAGACCTTTAAACCCATAAGAGCAAGTTTCACAAGTAAAGGCCACCTTAGCAGAAAAGCTGCAGTCTTGCAAACCCCTTGCCTTTTGGTGATGTGAGATTTGTATTTTGATATCCACTGTTTTGCTAGTTCAGGTTCCCAGCAACCAACACCTTTGGCTATTAGCGGGGCAACAAAGTTGGCTCCTGTAAACGCCCAGGCCATACCCTCGCCGGTAAAAGGTTCGATATAGCCTGCAGCATCACCGATGACAAATAATCGTTCTGTAGCAACCTGTTCAATACGGCCGGTTAGTGCGGGCGTTCCTCGCCATGGCGCAAATTCCAGATTCAAGGGTAAAGGCCAGTCCATTTCCTTAAGGAGTGCTTTTGCAAGAGGGCCCATGCCGCCATGCTTTTTAATAGCTAGTGGATCAAAAGCAGCGGCGAGATCGAGTCTCCCATCTTCAAGTCGAACTAACCCGACATAACCCCCATTGCCTGAGGTCATAAACAAAGTACCGTTTTTATAAAAGTCTGGAGGATCAAGTAATGTGACCCCCGCTCCGATCCGGGTGTTAGTGGATGCAAGATGGGTGGTAATATTTTTGCGCACGAGAAGCCTTCCACCAAGGCCATCTGCGGCAACGACAATTTTTGCTGTAGAAAGGAGTTGGAGTTCCCCTTGCTTAAGAAAAACTTCGCGGGATGAAGTTGTTAGCTTGCCTAATTCTGCCAAAGTGGTGTCTAGGAAAAATGCGCCTTCAAGCATTGCTTCTTTGATAAGACTGGAATCTAAGCACTCTCGCGAAAGAACCATCTGTCTTTGTAAGGGAAAAGTGTGGTTGATTTTTTTGCTACCCAAGCACATTTCGTTTAACGAGATTGCTTGGTTTTCAGTAAGTAGATGATGGAGGCCCGTTTCTTTGAGAGTGGCTATAGCATTGCCGTTAAGGCAGCAGCCACAAACTTTAGGCCTGGGAAATGCCTGCCTATCAACCAAGAGTACTCGCAGTTTTTTTCTGGCAAGCAAAACAGCAGCAAGCCCTCCTGCGGTGCCCGCACCCACAATGATCACATCCCAAATCTGAGATGCGCATTCTTCAATGCTTATATTTGGTTTTATCATTATTTGACCCACGATAGCAAGTACCTACAAGGCCATCGAGTTTCAACTTTTACATTAATAAGCCCAGCTTTTTTAGCCAACTCGAGTACTTCTGATTGATTGAATGCCCCTGCAACCGATCGTGGGCCATCCATATGAACGACCGGCGATCTCGTTAATAAATGCGATGCTATCCAAACCATATTCCAGTTAAGCCAGCTCCGTTCTAAATCATTAATCAGGATTGCGACCCTAGCAGATTTTGCCATGCGTTTCATTAGGGTGATGGCTTCATCGTTATCAAGGTGATGAAGAAAAAGTGAACAGATAACCACATCATGAATAGGGAAGGGGGGGCCATCGAGAGCATCGGTTTCAAAGCATTGGATGGGTGAATTATATTGCTGTGCTTTTTCTCTGACGAGATTTAATGCGAATGCAGATTTATCGGTTACGCTAAATTTGATGTTGATGCCAGCTTGTTTTGCTTTTTTTGAGAGGGCGAGTGGTATGTCGCCACTTCCGGTTGCAACATCTAAAACTGAAAAATCATGGAGGTTGGCTAGTGCCATTTTGCGTAGAGGTTTCCAAAGCAGGCTTACGCTGTTGCTAAAGTAGTTAAGCCTTGAGAGTCCCTTAAGAGCGTGAAGGTGCAAAGCTGGATCGATATCAGGTTGGTCCATCCATTCGGGCAAACGATTTCTTTTTGAAAGATCTGGCATGAAACAAAGCGTTTCCTAAATAAAGCTCATCTAACACGCATTATTGATTATGATAGCAGGGAAAGCAAAAGAAGTAAAAACTTGTGTCAAGGTTGGTTCGAATTCTGGTTTAAGTCATCTGTTTTGGGATGAACTTGCTTGCTGATATCTTTGAGCGAAAGGGTAGCTATTTTTCCTAGATAATAAAG
>CAMDHK010000163.1 GCA_945897965.1 Candidatus Kuenenia stuttgartensis
TAGATGGAGCTTTTCAATATGTCAGAACCAATCGTGATTCGTTGCAGAGATAATGGACCCTTCGTGATCAAAGCACCTGTTCAAGTGGTTGACCATGATGGCAAGCCGTTTACCATTCCAGCAGGAAAAGAAACCATTGCATTGTGCCGATGTGGTGCTTCGAAGAACAAGCCATTTTGCGATGGTGCGCACAACGGTTGTGGATTTCAAGCAGCAGAAAAAGCCCCTGTATAAGGGATCACTTCTTCTTGGATTTATTAGCCACATCTAAATCTAGACCAGCAACATCCGCTTCAACTTTAAGGCTCTTGGATATTATCCCGGAGCCTTTTTTGTCGCTATTTGCCATAAAGCCTGCACTACCTGTGACCGTATAATCACCTGGGGCTAGTTCCGCACTGAAGGCACCATCTTCGCCAACCTTGGCTTGCGACTGCTCTTTGTTTGCTTTGGCTTCAAACTTTACCATGGGTTTTTCACCGGGAGGCAATCCTGTTATGGGGCTGCCTCCAGAGTGAATCTTTCCAGTAACTTTGAAGGTCTTGGCTTTTGTTTCACCGCCACAACCTGCAATGCCTACCAAAGCAATTACCAAAGAAGCCATCGCTGCGTTTCTAATTTTAATAATCATTGTTGATATCACCATATCCTACGGTTCCTAAAGCTTGAAAAGATGCCAAAGTAAGACTGTAATTGATAAAGCGAACACCACCATCCACCATCACATAATTTGCCCCACCAGAATGGGAGGAACCAAAAATATTACCGCCCGCGCCTGTTCCAAGCTTACCATCAGCTTTTGGTAGGGCATTAGTTGTTCTTGCAACATCGTGATCCCAAGCACAAGCATAGCCTTCATTATCATCGCTTTGATAAGAACCCATATTGGTAGTATCCATCCGCTTTTCCCCAAACATCAGGGTATTCGTAGTCCCATCTTTGATATGCCCTAGATTCATGCCTACATAACCATAAACCATCGCGCCGTTGGTTCCATCGTTTGCACCCGTATTGTTATTGGAAGATGCATAATCAATAGGGCCATGTTCATAATTGCCACCAGGTCCATACCAACTTCCAGTAGGCGGTAAAGCGGCAGGTGATCGTCTGCTAGGGCAAAAGTATATTTTAATGACCGCCTTGATTACATTAATTTGACACTCAGCAATGGTTGTGCCGCCTGCACCTTTCCAAACTGCAGCCTGTTCAACATAAGGGAGGATCTGATAAAAGGGCCCAGCTTTTTGGCCTACGCCACCCAAGGGGCTTCCCACTGCAGTGAATACAGGAACAGCATCAGTCCAACCCATTCCCCCCGAAGGCAGACGATTATAAACATCGTGATGGTTATGCGCTGCAAGGCCCATTTGCTTTAAATTGTTGGCGCATTGCGCCCGTGCTGCTGCCTCGCGAACTTTCTGCACCGCAGGCAATAACAAACCTATTAAAATAGCAATGATGGCTATAACCACCAAGAGTTCAATAAGAGTAAACCCCGAGGACCGCTCTTTCTTACTAAATTTGAAAACCATGATAATAACTCCAAAAATTAAGAAATGAATTATTCTTCATATAATCTACATCGACTTTCATGGCTTGTAAATGCAAAAGAAGCTCCTTTGAAATCAAAGAAGCTTCTTTTTTCAACTTTACAGCTAAGAATCAGACCTTACTTCTTATTCTTTTCCTCAAGCACAGCCTGAGCCGCTGCCAACCGAGCAATTGGCACCCTAAATGGGCTGCAACTCACATAGTTCAAGCCAAGACGATGGCAGAACTTCACCGAATCAGGTTCGCCACCATGCTCGCCGCAAATACCAATCTTCAGATCAGGCTTCACGGATCGGCCTTTTTCAACACCAAGTTTCATCAGCGCTCCAACGCCATCGAAGTCAATCACTTGGAAAGGATCTTTCTTCACAAGATCATTTTCGATGTAATGGCGGATAAAGCTACCGTAATCATCACGGCTGATACCCAAAGTGGTCTGGGTAAGATCGTTGGTGCCAAAGCTGAAGAACTCAGCTTCGGTTGCGATTTCAGCAGCAGCCACGCAAGCGCGGGGCAACTCGATCATCGTACCAACAAGGTATTTAACTCTGGTGCCTTTTTCAGCAAACACCTTTTCAGCAATGGCATGAACCAATTTAACCTGAGCTTTAAGTTCAGGGAGGAAACCAACAAGAGGAATCATGATTTCAGGCTCAACAGCAATTCCTTCTTTGGCGACATCACAAGCAGCCTCGATAATTGCACGAGCCTGCATTTCAGTGATTTCGGGGAACACATTGCCCAACCTGCAACCACGGAAACCAAGCATGGGGTTTAACTCATGCAGTTCCTTGATGCGCTTCTCAATCGATTTGGGGCTAACACCAATCATCTTGGCAACTTCCTTCTGCTTATCTTTTTGATCAAGCGTAGGAAGGAATTCATGAAGTGGTGGATCCAAAGTTCGGATGGTAACAGGCTTACCCTTCATGGCTCTGAAGATGCCTGCGAAATCGCTTCTTTGGAATTCCAAAAGCTTTTCCAAAGCTGCTTTTCGTTGTTCCGTATTGCTGGAAAGAATCATCTCGCGCATTGGCAGGATGTGATCGAAGAACATATGCTCGGTTCGGCATAGCCCGATGCCTTCGGCACCGAAGGCAATCGCTGCAGCAGCTTGATCTGGTTGATCTGCATTGGTGCGAACTTTCAACTTTCGCACGTCATCAGCCCAACTCATAAGTTCAGCAAACTGTTGGTAAACCTTGGATTCTTCTGGCTTCATGGTCTTGGAAATCAAAACCTGAACGACTTCGCTAGGTTTGGTTGCAACTTTACCTTCCATCACTTCGCCTGAAAAACCATCGATCGCAATCCAATCGCCTTCCTTCAAGGTTTTGCCACCCGCAGTTACAGTTCGCTTCTTGTAATCGATCTTAAGATCGCCACAACCTACGATACAAACCTTGCCCATTTGGCGGCTAACCAAAGCAGCATGGCTGGAAGCACCACCAAAGGCAGTCAGAATTCCGGTTGCAACCTGCATACCGCGAATATCTTCAGGGCTGGTTTCCTGACGAACAAGAACAACTTGCGCATCTTCAGGAAGCTTGCCATTGGCATTGCGACTAAAGCTGTTTACATAAGCTTCAGCATCATCAGCATAGAATTTAATTTTACCCGTTGCAGCGCCAGGGCCAGCATTGATGCCGGTAGCAAGCAAGCGGCCTTCTTCAACAGCTTTGCGCTTGGCTTCTGGATCAAAGATTGGCTGAAGAAGCTGATTCAAATCATCAGGGGGAATACGGCCAGCAGAAATTGCTTCTTCCTTTGAAATCAGACCTTCGTGAACCATATCAACAGCAAAGCGAACACCAGCAAAGCCGGTACGCTTGCCATTACGGGTCTGAAGCATCCAAAGCTTGCCCTTTTGAACCGTGAATTCGATGTCTTGAACATCACGATAATGTTTTTCCAACTTGTTGCGAATATCGTCAAGCTGTTGGTAAACTTCAGGCATTGCGATTTTAAGTTCAGCAATCTTGTTGGGGGTACGAATCCCCGCAACCACATCTTCGCCCTGTGCATTGATCAGGTATTCGCCATAGAAAACCTTTTCGCCAGTGGCAGGATCACGGGTAAATGCAACGCCTGTAGCGCAGTCATCGCCCATATTTCCAAACACCATCGAGCAAATGTTTGCAGCGGTGCCCCAAGTGTGTGGGTAGTTGTACTGTCTGCGGTAAACCACAGCACGGTCATTACCCCATGATTGGAATACAGCGCCAACAGCTTCAAGCATTTGTTCCATTGGATCATCTGGAAAGTCTTTGCCAGTTCTATCAAGTACAGCTTTCTTAAACTGCTTGACTAATTTTTTCAAATCATCAGTATCTAATTCATTATCAAGGTGCACACCTTTTTTCTTCTTCATTTTGTGCAACAGAAGTTCGAATGGATCTTCATCTTCCTTGGTTTGTGGCTTCATACCCAACACCACATCACCATACATCTGCACAAATCTACGGTAACTATCCCAAGCAAAACGCTCGTTACCGGTTTTCTTGATCAAGCCCTTAAGGGTTTGTTCATTAAGACCAATATTCAAAACGGTATCCATCATACCGGGCATGGAAACCCTGGCACCGCTACGGCAAGAAACAAGAAGGGGGTTTTCTGGGTCGCCAAACTTGGCACCCATCTCGTCTTCGGTTTTCTTAAGAGCTTCTTCAATTTGAGCCCGAAGAGCTTCTGGGTACTGACGATTGTTATCGTAAAAATAAGTACAGACTTCTGTGGTAATGGTAAAGCCTGCAGGTACAGGCAGTCCAATATTGCACATTTCTGCAAGGTTGGCACCCTTCCCACCAAGCAAGTTTTTCATGTCTGAACGGCCGTCAGAACTGGTTCCACCAAAATAATAAACATACTTCGTGCTCATAATATCATAACCCCTATGTTTCTTTAGCGTTTAGCTCTTACCAACCGAGTCCAACTCAGTCCCTAAAAGGTACTATCCCTTTTAATAGCTATAGCTCATTTTTTACGAAGTTAACTTGGGTAAGTCAAAAAGAAAGAGCGCAGGATTCGAAGAAGAAATGACTTCATCGAAGAATGCACCCTAAAACTTACAATAATTATTCACAGAATTGCAACATTTTACATTAGAAATACTTCTGCAAGCACTTCATTTAATCCTTCGGAGTTATTGCCACCCTCAATGGTTCCACCCAATGCTTAAGCTCCGGATTATAATAAAGGTATGCACGAGAAGCCTGCCCGCTATAATTTCCAGGTACTCTAGAAATCAAATCCAGATTCAATTCGATATTCTGCTCGGGGGCCAAATCTCGCCAATAGAGAACTAACTCTCTGCCCAAAACTTCAAACGCACTGAGTGAAGATCTCGAGCCATCCTCCGGAACCAGACACATCTGCTTTAATTGTTTAAAATCCTCGGGCAACGATAACCCCGCAGGCAAACCAACAACTGCTACCGCCATCCCCTGCCCCTTCTTTTCATTATTCCTCACCTTAACCTTTAGTTGCATCGTATCCCCTTCATTGGCTTTTTCAGCACTGAGCCTGGTTTCAATACCAAGAGGCAGCTTCGCTTCACCAACGGGCTTAAGGGTGTTGTAAGTCCAACTTATAGTTGCGGGGAAAATATTTTTACCCGTAACTTCTAATCGAAGAATATTCTCACCCGGTTTAAAATTCTTTTCAGGATTAGGAAGCTTAAGCTCCATCACCTCGGTTGCACCCGCAGCAAAAACAACCTTTGACATTTCTTCACTTCCCAGAAACAAGCGAACTTCACCCGCCTCTGCAGTCTTCTTGTTGGCCTTGGTGAAAGCGATAAGAGCCTTCAACGCTAAAATGGTTGATTGTGTTGAACCAAAAGCGCCGCTGCCATTTCTTTGCTTTCCAACCCAAGTAATTGCTTTACGAACGGGTAGATTAAACTGTGGCTCGTTGGCTTTTAATAGAGCTAATATTGCCAGCGCTGTAGTTTCAACCTCTAAGCTGACACCGCCTGACCCGGTAATACTTGTTTTTTCAGCAACCAAGTGGCCATCTTCCTTCTGCCCGGAAACCAACTTTTTAAGCAAAACTAATGCAGTGGCACGATCATCCCGGTTAAGAAGTGCGTTAGCAACCAAAGCGAGGAAATACGGATCGTTGGACTTCTCCGCTTTCTCTTTAAGGGAAGAAAGCTCTTTGGAAACGTCATCGCTTTTACCACTCTCGGTCAAAGACCAAACAATATAAGCGTTGGTAATATCATCAGGGGCTCTGCCGAAAGAATCCAATGCCCGCGGATTCCGCTTGAATCCACCGTTGCCATCCCGTTGCTCCATGATGTAATCCTGCGTGCGCTTAATCATACTCTGATCCACATTCATCACCCTGCTCATATCGCGAAACTGCAACAATCCATAAGCGGTCAACGCTTCATGAGCGGGCGCAGTGCCACCAAACCATTCGTACCCCTGTTTCTTATTCTGCGCATTCATGCATTCAAACGCAGTAAGTTTTGCGTAACCATTTTCAAGAAGAGCTAATGCTCGTTTTTCAATCTCAGGATTATTCTGATTGCTCTCTCGCAAATAATCCAACACCAGAAGATTCGGATAATTGGTGGTGGAGGTTTGTTCAAAACAACCATGGGGTTCCCTTAGCATACCCTCTAAACCCTTCTGAAGATCCGCAAGCACCGAGGGATAAACCCTCGCACTTACTTTCAAAGTTCCCGGAATAATCGATTCGGGCAATTTGATTTTCGAAACCATCGTGCCTTCAAGAGTATCCGAATAAGCATCCGCTACAGGAAACCCAGAAGACGAAACCTTGATGGTCTGCCTGATGGCATCTTGAGCAAACCCCTGCACTTTGCCATTAAACCCAAGGGCGATGTCGCCATCCACAATCTCAGGCTTGAATTTGTAAAGCTTTCGCAAAGTTTGATTGGGCTGGAGATCAAGAGTCAAGTTCTCCTGCCCCTGCAAAAGCTTGAACCCTTCGAATCGTTCGAGATTAATGCTTGCGGTTCTCTTTTCAGAAGAATTACTGGTGATTGCAAGTGGGATGATCACTTCATCACCTGCAGAGATTTCCAAAGGGATCTTGGGCTGCAACACAAGTGGAAGGCGAGATTCCAAAACGATCTTTGCAGATCCAAGTCTGCCATCCAAGGTGTGGGCAAAAGCAGTTGCGGTAAAACTGGTAACGGAATCACTTAAGTCGAAAACAGCTTCTGCTTTACCATCTTCAGTGATGATGAAAGGTTTCCAACAAAGCGTTTCAGAAAAATCAGTGCGAAGCTCGGGCCTTTCGCCTTGCGTTCTTTCATGAGCAAATTCACGCACCACCATAGGCGACATCAGCACTTGCGCGCGTAATTGTCGCATTGGGGCTGCCGCCGCACCTGCTGGCCTTGCAAACCCGTTTTGCTTGTCTTCCTGAAGCGCCTTCTCCATCAACATACCAGCTTGGGGCGCCCGTTGCTGTTCCTGATTAATGTTGCGCCGATCTTGATTCTTAACACCGCGCACTTCCTCTAATCGGTTGAGGTTAAAGCCTTTTTGATCCTCATTCAAATTACGATTTTTCGCAGCCATCATTCCAGGCTTAGCGTCGAAATTCGCAGCAATGCCAGGCGCTTGATTTTGCACATTTAAACCGCCCGCAAGATTATCGGCCTTCATTGCTAAGGGCAAAGGCATGGCAGCCATCTCTTTAGCTGCAGCCATCTGAGGAAGGTCCATCATCATTGCAGCAACAGGCACGGCACCTGCATCCATAGCTGGGGCTGGCCCGTTTTGCATTGCAAATTGCCCGCCATCTTTAATCATTCCCAAAGTGGAAAGCATTAATGCAAGGCCCATCAAACTAAAACCAAGGCCTGTAACAATTCTGCCTTTTCTATTATAAATCAAGCCATTAATCCCAAGGCCAGCAGAAAGCAAAAGGATCAAAGCGCCAACCATTTTAAAAAGGTTTTCCCTCAAGTTTTCAAAGAAGCTATTCCAAGCATTTAATTTGCTGATCGCAAGCAACACCGCAGGCGAAGGCTCTGCTGCGTTCTTGGCTTGAAGCGCTTTATCAGCTTCAGCCTGTGCATCGTTTATTTTTTTCTGATACTCGACAAAAATTTTATCCACGGGTTCCATTGCAAGGTCTTTAGATTGGGTGGAAGACTGCCCAATGGTAACGAGTAAATTATCCGCTTCCTCCTTGTGCATTTGTCGAAATTTCGAAGGATCCTGTTCAGCAAAGCGGCGCCAACCCTGCGAACCAAGCAATAAATCTAAAGCCTCGGATGCCCTTGGATGCTCGCCTAGCAAAACATCCGTGCATTCAAGATCCTGCGATTTGCGAATTTCAGTGGTGAGAAGAAAATGGGTAGGCATTGTGCGTGCGGTTTTTTCGTCCGCCATGGTTAGCACACTACGATCCACAACACCAAGCATGATTATTGAAGAGGCTAATTTGCTAAGCTCATTAGAGGTCTCGATTTTTAATTTTACCTTCTGGCCTGGAACATAACTGGCTTGATCGGGGATCAACTTAATTCTGAGTGATTCCGCAGGGATTCTATAAAAGAGTCTTTCTGCAACAGGAATTAGCGTTCGAGTGCCTGGAACCGCAAGGCGTTCTTCAAAAACAGTAACCCTGCAAACACCACCAATCGGATCAGAAAGATTAATATCTGCAGAAGTCTTGCCTTGATCCAAATAAATGGATTCCAACAACCGCCCCCTGCAATACACGCCCACCATCAGCCGGGATTTAATGGTTGAATTCACTTCAACCTTAAGGGGTTGACCGGGCTTTACAATGTTATCGACCACTCGCAAAACGGTTCCTGCATCTTTAATAGCAGGCAATTTAAAGCTACCCGCCATACCTATCGGACTGGTGATTTTAACTTCATAGCTTGCATCTTTTTTGGGGGTTAGTTCAAACTTTCCCAGCCCCTGATTTATACCGGGCTCTTTTTCATCAGTCAGGGTTTTAACCTGATTCAAAATCTCAACCCCGTTTTCAAAAACAGAAGCAACCACATCTGCTGGTTTGCCCAAAGGTGTTCTAGCCTGAAAATAGATTCTACTTTTAATCCCTTGGATTAAGTCGCCACCCTCAGGAAAAAACTCCATGTCCAGTTTGTTAACAACGACAGGAACAGGCTTCACCAAGGTTTCAGTATTACCACCATCATCAAACACCACAGAAATACTAGCCTGACCTTTTTGAATAACAGCGGGCAACTTAAACTTCAATACAACTCTTCCCAGGGCATCAGTTTGGAAACGAGCCTGATCGGTATTGGGTTTACCATCCACCCCTATTTGCACGCCATCCAAATTAATGGAAGCAAGCACGGCCTTACCCGACAAAGGTTTGCCATCAGAGGAAGCTGCCTTGCAGTTGGCGACAACTTCATCGCCCGGCCCGTAAGACCTACGATTAAAATCAAGTTCTTTATTAATATTTGATTTTTGATATCTGTTAATAATGAATTTACGAACCTGATCAGGGAACCGGCCTGACTGATCCTTAACCGTAAGGATGTATTCACCACCGGGCGCCAGCGGGTCAATTAAGAAAGCACCCGAACCAACACCTTTCAAAGGTTTACCATCGGGGCCTTTGATTAACTCTGCTGGTTTATCTGGGCGTGAAATCCCGCCCATTCCTTGCCCAACAACTTTTTGTTCCTGCGTGGGGGTTGTTAAAACAAAGTTAAGGGCAAAATCTTCGTAGGGCGGCCTTAAGCTGAATCGCTCTAAAACCAAGGCACGAAAATAAACGGTTTCGCCTGGCTGATACATCGGTTTATCTGTTGAAAGATGCGCAACATAAACAGCCGAAGCAAGCTGTAGCCCCTCCTTGATTTCGAGCTGTGCGCCTGATTCCCTTTTTGCCGAAACGATAAG
>CAMDHK010000164.1 GCA_945897965.1 Candidatus Kuenenia stuttgartensis
ATTTGCTTTTCCAAACCTTCAGGCATGAGGCTGTTCTTACTACGGCTAACTTCCTCAACTTCAGCGCGTGGGATAACTTCTACTTTACCACCCTGAACCTTGAGAGAAATTTTAGTAGTACTATCTTCCACCATAAGGCCCGTAAGCAAACGGCCCTTACTGGTGACTACGGATGTGGCTTGGTAATCAGCGCCAATCACTAGGCTAGGATCAAACACATTAGAAAGGAGCTGTTCGAAATTAGCTCTACCATTAAGAGTAATATCGGGGCCTACTTCCTGCCCTTCGCCATGCATTTTATGGCATTGGCCACAAACCTTGTTGAAGACAAGTCTGCCCGCTTTGGGATCGCCCGGGTTAGCAATAATGTGACTCCGCATGTTTGCAAGGATACTGTCGCGAGCAGGATCACGGCCTTCGCGCACAGTACCCCAAACAGCGAGCAATTTCTTTTTCAATAAAGGGTCTTTGTCTGCCATCATCTTTCGAGCCTGATTGGTTCCCATTGCGGTAGTCGGGATTTTTTTTGCAGCCATCGCATCAAGAAGTTTATTCGACCAAGTATTCCGCTGCGAAAGCAGTTCAATTGCACGGGGCTGAACATTGGGATCAAGGGCAGGGTAAAGCGCAATTACCATGTCTGCAATTGCAGGGTCTTGCAACTTCCCCAATGCAGAAATCATGTTTCCCCTTAACCCAATGGAAGTGTTTTTATCAGTGATGATAACCTTTGCAGTATTCAAAGCATTCGCAGGATTGATTGCAACTAAGGCATCGAAAGCCATGATTCGGGAAGGTTCGTCTACTTTTTGATTTTCCAGCACCTTGGTAATTTCAACAAGCGCATCGGCATCATTCCAAGAAGCTTTAAGAATTTTCGTTTCAATCCATGAAGAAGCTTTTGCAAGAACAGGAGTTAATCCAGAGCGCAAGGTTTCAAGATCCTTCCCCTTAAGATCGCCTGATTGCAACTTTCCAGATAACATCAGGATCACTTGCTTTGCAGATTCTTGATGACCATCTTTTATCAGAAGGGAAAGAAGGGCAATGTTGATTTCAGGATTCACCTTACCTGCAAGCATTCTTTCAGCAAACTTCCCAAGAAGTGCTGCTTCTGCCTGCGAACTAGGGTTCACCTCTGCTGCTTTCAAAAAAGTTTCTGCAACATTTGCAGTATCAAGCAAAGGCTGAAGATTTTGCCAAACGATGGAAGCGATCACCATATCTTTATCAGCATTAGCAAGCACATCAGATAAAACTTTGGGCGCATCAAGGGCAGTGATTTTCTTAGCTGCAATCGCAAGTTGCAATAGCACATCTTTCGAAGCGTCGTTTGCCATTCCTTTTAGCTTGGTGCGAATTTCCTGACTAACCTGATGGGTATTTCCTGCAGAGCGAATACCCCACGAACGCAAAAGAGGATCCGCATTAGAAAGAAGTTGCAAATGAAATACTTCGGGAAGCGGGCCACTGCTTACAAGCACCCAAAGGGCATGCATCCGTGCCTTATGATTGGCTTTATCATCGAGCACAATCGCTTCAATTTTAGGTCTGATCCCCGGGCTTTTTGCATTGGTAAGCCTTTCGATCAAAAGCCTCTGAGCATTCTCTCGGAAATAAATATTTGAATTCCCCAAATGCTTGAGAAGCACTTCATCCGAATCTGATGCAAGATCAAACTTGGGCGCCCTCGGAGTTTCCTTATATCGAAGCCGATAAATGCGGCCCCGCTCACGATCAATGCCTGCAGGGTCTCTTCGTGCATCCTGATAACAATGGTAACGATCATACCAATCAAGAATATAAAGGCAGCCATCCGGACCAGTTTTCTGACCCACAGGCATAAACCACGCATCGTTAGCGGTAAGCAAATCATTACGCGGGGTTGCAAAATAAGAAGACCCTTGGCGTTCCAACTTATCAGCATTGATACAACCGCCATGGATGTTGCCCATGTAAAGCACTTCCCGATATTCTTCCGGATAAGCTTCAGAATCAAAATAAGTAAGGCCGCAATAAGCCGCCATCTGATGTTTGTGCTTGACGATGGAATTTAACTTCCAAGTGAAAGGGGGGTAAACCCCAGCTTGCCTGTGATAGTAACCACTTTCTGCAAGATGCCAAAGATGATCGATCACACAAGCACTTGCAAACGCAGAGCCTTCCTTATCGAATGCAACGCCCCAAGGGTTGCTGACACCTTCCGCAAAAAGCTCGAACTCGCGTGTTTTGGGGTGGATACGAAAAAGCGCACAAGTGAAGTTATGCTCTTTGCCTTGATGTTTGATTTTGCTGCGATTGAAAACACCATTGAACCCATAAAGCCAGCCATCTGGCCCCCAAGTAAGGGAATTAGGAAGCTCATGCGTATCATCTCTGCCAAAGCCTGTAACAATAACTTCACTCTTATCAGCCTTGCCATCGTTATCGGTATCCTGAAGCAAAAGAAGATCAGGAGAGTTGGCAATCCAAACACCGCCATGGCCCACTGCAATGCCCGAAGGAATATTAAGTCCCTCCGCAAAGATGGTGACTTTGTCTATTTTGCCATCGTTGTTGGTATCTTCTAAAATTTTAACTCGATCTCTGCCTTTGCCTGGTTCTAAGCGGGGGTATTCAAGCGATTCCACCACCCAGAAACGGCCTCTTTCATCAATGGTAAAAGCAACTGGGTTTACAAGATCAGGCTCGCATGCAACCACTTCAACGGTAAAGCCCTCAGGTACCTTCATGCGCTTAATCGCTTCTGCGGGAGTGTAGGCGGGGTTGGGCATGGATTTTTGGGCATGCGGAATAACCTGCTTAGGGGCTTGTGCAAAAACAAATCCTGCAGTAATTCCAACCACGCCTAATAGCAACCTAATATATGCTCGCTGCATAATTATACTCTTTCTTAGCTTTTAAGATATCACTTGAAATTATCGGTTTTACTTAACTAAAATAAAGATATCAGATCTTGGTTCGCTTTTCTTTGAGAAATACTATGACTAATAAAAAATCAGCGTTCACTCTTATAGAGCTTTTAGTCGTCATTGCGATCATTGCAATTTTAATAGGGCTACTGCTTCCCGCAGTGCAGAAAGTGCGCGAAGCCGCTGCCCGCGCTAAATGCGCAAATAATCTAAAACAATTGGGTCTTGCACTGGTAGGGTATCACGATATTTACAATTCCTTTTCCCATGGCGGCATTGGAAGTACCGGGCCACTAGTTGCAGGCGAACCGATTCATGGCTTTGGCATCATGCTTCTACCTTTAATCGAACAAGAAAGCCTTTACAGGAAATATGACTTTGCGAGGAGCTGGCACAATACCACCCTCAATATCAATGGTGTCAAGAATTCAGACCTAGCTGCTACTGTGGTAAAATCATTTGAATGCCCCAGTGCATCAAGGAATGGCGTAGTTACCTACACCACATCCAGCAGTAGTGGTAGTGTAAATGTAACTGCAGCTCCCTCAGATTATGGTCCTGCTTCCTATATCGATGCCTCTTTAAGAAATGCTGTTCCTGCAGTATTACCAGCTAGTTTTAAAACCAATTACAAAGGTGTGCTTCGGAGCTTTTCTTCAAACAAGGTTTCAGGGGTTAAAATCAGCCAAATAACCGATGGTACCTCGAACACCATGATGTTGATGGAAGATGTAGGCAGGCCCTTAAGGTTTCGAATGGGTGCGCCTGTATCAACATCGGTATCTAATGGTGCAGGCTGGGCCGATCGCGACAATTCCTTTTCCGTCGCAGGGTTTGATAAAGCAAATGTCTCCAAAAGCCCAATGTATGGAACCTGCGCTGTTAATTGTAGTAATAACAATGAAGCCTATTCTTTCCACACAGGTGGTGTCAGCACTGTATTTGCAGATGGTTCAGTTCACTTCGTCAATCAAAATATCAGCATCTTAAACTTCGCAAGCTTAATCACCCTAGACGGTGGTGAAATCATATCTTCTTCAGATTATAATTGACCGCCATTGCATACCTAAGTTATATTTCAATTAGCTTATCTTTATTCAGATATACCGAGGTTCCCCATGGCAGCCACATCATCTAAAAAACTGACATCCGGATTCACACTTATAGAGCTTTTAGTGGTGATTGCGATCATTGCGATTCTTATAGGCTTGCTGCTGCCTGCGGTGCAGAAAGTTCGAGAAGCAGCCGCAAAACTACAATGCCAGAATAACCTGAAGCAATTGGCACTGGGCGTGCACAATTATATTTCCACCAATCAAGCTTTTCCCATGAGTACTGCTCCTTGGGTCAATAATAACAATGGTTTTGGCTGGATACTTCGAACCCTCCCTTTTTTGGAAGCAGAAGCCATTTACAAACAGATCATCCCTTATGAATCTGGCTCCATGTTTGCAGGGGGCGGCTTGCTTAACCCAGGTTGCAGGACTGCAATCGCTTCGCCAGTAAAGATGCTTTATTGCCCATCAGATGGTTCTGCACTTCCCGGTTCACCCGTTGAAACCAAAATGTTTCAAATGGACCCCATCAAAGTAACTCTTACCAATTACAAAGGTTCCATGGGCGATAACCGAATGGGAGGCGGCTCCAGCATTCATCAAGGTAGAATGCCTGATTGCCATAATAGTAATCCCTGCCCAGGTATTTTCTTCCGCAATAGTTTCCAGGGGGTCGTGCGACTATCCAATATCAAAGATGGCACCAGTAATACCTTAATGATTGGAGAAGACACACCGATTGAGAATTATCACTCCGCAGCATTTTATGCCAATGGCGATTACGCCAGCACCCACGCTCCTCTTAATTATGTACCCAAACCCTCTACCCCGGGCGATTGGTGGAATGTCATCTCTTTTCGCAGCAAGCATTCAGGGGGCGCAAGTTTTGCCTTTGTAGATGGTAGTGTCAAATTTCTCACCAACAATATTGATTACGCCAATGTCTACAAACCCCTTAGCACCAAAGATGGTGAAGAGATCATTCCAAATTATTAATCACCTTGGGTTATCAGAAAGAACATTTATGAAAGCCTTGCTTCAATTGCTTTTCGTTGCCTTACCTTTGGGGCTTTGTGGCTGTGGCGCAAATGTATCGACAATTTCAGGCAAAGTCACCCTCGAAGGCAAAATCTTGGATAAAGGCGATATAGGTTTTCATCAAGAAGAAGGTGTCGTGGTATCCACAACCCGCATCAACCAAGATGGTTCCTACACAATAGGCGCAGAAGCCAAAACACTGCCCGGTAATTACAAAGTGGTAATCATCGCCAACGAGGTGAGCATAGACAAAGGCCCCGGAAGTGTGCCCATGCCCACCCGCATCACCCCCTTGGCTTACAGTAACAAAGAACAAACCCCGCTGAAAGCAGTGCTTAAAGCAGGGTCGAATGAATTTAACTTCGATCTGAAATCTAAGTGACTATTTCTTCTTTTTCTTAGTCGCTGTTTCATTACCTTGGATTTTCTTCATTGCATCGTTAACAGCTTTGGCATAATTCTTATCCCGCTTGGTTTGCTTGTCCTCGATTATTTCCTGTAACTTTGGAATCGCTTCCTTGGCGCCAGGCCCAATGCTACCCAAAGCGTTAGCAGCATCAATCCTTGCATTGGCATTTTTCAATGCCCCTATCAAGGCAGGCACCGCAGGCTTAGCATCTGCACCAATTTCACCCAACGACTGAGCAGCCCTCCCAATGAGATCTCCTGTAGGGTCTACTTTAAGACCACCTTTTTTCTCATCCTTACCCTTAGTTTTTGGATCTGCTGTCTTTGATGGTGCGATAAAATTCATTAAGGGATCCACACCTTTTGAACCCATGCTACCTAAGCTTCCGATTGCTGCTTCAACCAATTTTGTATCACCATCCTTGATCATCATTGCAAGAATTGGTACTGCTACTTTTGGGTCCGCCTTGGCAGCTCCAAGTGCTTTGATTAAAAAGCGTTTCACAAATACATCATTTTCCTTTTTCAAAGCAGCAATCATATCAGGAGTGGCAACTTTAGCCTCTTCCTTAAGTTCCAAAAGTTTTTGTGCTGCTTTTCGGCGTTCTTCGTTGTCAGGGTTCTTTAGTTGCTTCACTAGATCCAAGGCATCTTCTGCAAGGATAACCCCTGTGAACAATAAGAAAAACGCAAAGGAAAATACGCGCATGATTTATCTCCTGTTATTGATTAACCCACTTATTAGACATTAAACCAAGGGGCCGAGTTCCGATAAAACCTCTAATTTTAACAATTTTAAAGGGTCTCACCATGAAAATGAACCAATCTATTACTCCTATCTTAACATTAAACTCCAATTTCCCCTACCTCCTTTCAAAAAGTAACGCTTATCAGCTAAAAACCCGATGAATTAAAGGATGGTATTATACATTGGGAGACTTGTTCCATTTTTGACGGCAGCAAAATTACTCTGGTGCAAAGAATCAGCGCCCTCTTGGTTGGGGTGTTTCTTGTATTTATTTGCTTAGAGGATTCCCCCGCCCAAGAAATGCCAGCACCCGTTCAAGGGATTGTTCCAAAACTTTCAATTGTTAACAAAACTGATGAAATTGAACCCTCTTTTCCAATCAACCTGCCCGTTGCTATGCAACTTGCAAACGCACGACCTCTTGATATCGCAATCGCAGGCGAACGAATCACCGCTGCCCAAGCCGACTTATTGCGTGCCAAGGCCCTATGGCTGCCAACACTAAACATCGGCACCGATTACCTACGAAGCGATGGGCAGATCCAAGACATCAAAGGCAAAGTATTCGGCACAAGCAAAAGCGCATTCATGGTGGGATTGGGCCCCACTGCAGTTTTCGCTCTCTCCGATGCCATCTACAAACCCCTCGCAGCAAAACAAGTCGTAAAATCGCGAGAAGCCGACAAACAAGCTGCAATCAACGATAGTCTATTAACCGTTGCTGAATCCTACTTCAAAGTACAGGAAGCCAGGGGGGATGTTGCAAGCGCACTCGACACCGTAAAAAGATCTGAAGAACTTGCAGATAAAACCCGCCAGCTTAGCGCAGGATTGGCGCCACCCGCTGAAGCAAGCAGAGTAAGAGCAGAACTCGCACGCAGAAGGCAGGATCTTGAATACGCTTACGAAGCTTGGCAGGTTCAAAGTGCGGAGCTTATCAGGGTTTTGCATTTACAATCTGGTTTGCGCGTAACCCCACAAGAACCACCTCATCTAAAAATTGATTTAATCGATCCCGCAAGAACCATAGATGAACTAATCCCCATCGGGTTAACATTACGACCCGAACTCGCATCGCAACAAGCCCTGGTTCAAGCCAGCATCGCCCGCTTGCAACAGGAAAAAATGCGACCTCTCATTCCCAGCATCCTACTTCGTGGCGCAGCTACAAACCCAGGGGGCACTCTTTCTTCAGGCCTATTTGGCGGGGGCAATAACGGCAGCATGGCTGACTTCGGCATGCGCAATTCCATGGATCTTCAAGTACTCTGGGAACTCGAAAGCTTCGGCATAGGGAACATAGCTCTTAAGCGTGAAAGGCAAGCCCAGAACAATGCAGCTGCCCTCGAACTTTATCAAGTTCAAGATAGGGTTGCAGCAGAAGTTGTTTCCGCCCACGCACAAACCGTTCGCACCACTCGAAGAATCAAAGATGCAGAAGAGGGCTTGCAGTATGCACTCGATACCGCAGATAAAAACGCTCAGGGGCTTAGTCAAACCCGAAGAATTGGCGATACCATCACCTTGGTTTTCCGCCCTCAGGAAGTTCTTGTCTCCATTCAAAGCTTGCAACAAGCCTACCGAGATTACTACAAAGCCATTACAGAACATAACAGGGCGCAGTTCAGACTCTATCGGGCACTGGGCCATCCAGGCCAGCAAGTGGGCGACCATTCTGTTGTCTTAAAACCCAAACCCTCTGATAAAGAAATCTCTGTCGTGGAACCCGTCTACCCTTCTGCTACAATTGAACGAGTCATCCCTCTTCCACCGTAATGACTTCTATCAGAGCCATGCATGAACCCGATTAACTTTGCTCTCAGAAGACCCGTCACCATTTGCGTCATGGTACTTGGCGTCATCCTTGCAGGGTTGCTTTCCCTTTCCCGCATCAAAATTGATATCTTTCCCTCTTTGAACCTTCCCGTTCTTTATGTTTGCCAACCCTATGGCGGCATGGATCCCGCCCAGATGGAAGGCCTGCTTGCCAACTACTACGAATACCACTTCCTCTACATCGGTGGTATCCACCATGTGGAATCGAAAAATGTACAGGGCGTCTCTTTGATGAAGTTGTACTTCCACCCCGGCACCGACATGGCTCAGGCACTTGCTGAAACCGTGGGTCAGGTCAATCGATCAAGGGCATTCATGCCACCTGGCACCGTTTCTCCTTTCATCATCCGCTTTGACACAGGTAGTGTTCCCGTAGGCTATCTAGTTCTTTCAAGTGAAACTAAAACCATCGGGCAGATACAAGATCAGGCGCTCTTTAAGGTGCGCCCCATGTTTGCCAACATTCCTGGAGTTTCATCCCCACCACCTTTTGGGGGCAACCAACGTACCGTCGTCATCAGCGTTCTCCCCGAACGACTTCGCTCCTACAAGCTTTCACCCGAAGATGTGGTTGATGCTTTATCGCATGGTAATGCCATCAGTCCATCGGGTGCCATCCGAGTGCAAGAAAAGATGCCCATAGTGCCTGTCAACTCCATGGTGCTACAACCATCGGAATTAGGTTCGATCCCCGTCGATATGAACAGGAAGATATTCATCCGCGATGTTGCAGGGTCGATAGCAGATGCCAACGACATAGCAACAGGATACGCCTTGGTGAATGGCAAAAGAGCAGTCTACATACTTGCAACAAAAAGAGCGGATGCCAGCACGCTATCCGTGGTGCAGGCCATCCGCGAGAATATTCCAAAGATGCAAGCAGCTCTGCCAGAAGATATCAAGGTGCGCTTTGAGTTTGATCAATCCCCCCTAGTTGTTTCAGCTTTGGAAGGCGTTGCCTTCGAAGCCCTGCTAGGCGCAATCCTCACCGGATTAATGGTTCTGCTTTTCCTCAGAGATTGGCGCAGCGTAATCGTAGTAGTTTTAAACATCCCCATCGCACTCATCGCAGCAGTTCTTTCTCTTTTTGCATGTGGCTATTCATTAAACCTGATGACTCTAGGCGGCTTAGCCCTTGCAGTGGGAATCTTAGTGGATGAAGCCACCGTCGAAGTTGAAAATATTCATTCGCAAATTCCCCGCTTTGGCACCATCGCAGAAGCGGTGATAAGAGGTAACGCTGATACCGCAGTGCCAAGATTCCTTGCTATGCTTTGTGTTCTTAGTGTATTCCTTAGCGCTGCTTTTCTTAA
>CAMDHK010000165.1 GCA_945897965.1 Candidatus Kuenenia stuttgartensis
TCAATAAGCAAGAATGTGATATTAAAACTTAGCGGGGAAGTTTTAATTGGGCATGAAACACTTTTCATTTTAAGCTTGGGCATAAATGCCCCCCAGAAAACACCCCTGTTATGAAAATGCAACTATTTAGCATTACAAAGCAGCACTTAAACTTTAAAAAAACAATCATAAGTTATAAAAGACATCCCCAATAGAACATAAACTCTAATTTTCAAAATAAAACTTATTTTTAAAATATAAATTAAGTATTTTAGCATTAATTAAGGCAAATATTAAGAATGTGATGTCATAAAACAAACAATAACGATATTTTTTAAATTTGGCTGTTGAAAAAGACCTCAAGGATACTATATTCCCTAAATAGCCGTGTCGACCCACCTTAACTATTCTCAGTATTCACCCTTAGCAACGCAAAGGCACTACAATGAAAAAGACAAAAACTCGATACTTCAAACCCTCCCTATTTCGTTTTGAAGACCGATTTAATCCCTCCGCTTTTGCAGAACCGATTGTGTTAAATAGTGTTAACGGCTTGCTTGATATCACTCTTTTGGCTCACCAATCTAATCAATTGTTAGAAACTACAGGCCAAACCCCTTTCAATTCAGGATCTACTCCTGCGCAAGTACTTACAGGAGGTTTCTACACCTATCAATGGACGCTGAATAGTGGCCAAGCTTCATTAGCTGGTGTTAATGTCTCAACCACCTCAGGCGATAATTACACCGGACCCACCCTGAATGTAAATCGTGGTGATACCATTAGAATTCGCATGGAAAATGATTTGCCCGATTCCATTCCTTTAGCACCGGATATTAATACCGCCTTTTCAACTATAAGCACTATGACCCCCGGACCACAACCCATCAATAACCACATGCACGGTTTGCATGTATCCCCTGCGGGAAGTTCCGACAATGTTCTAATTGAAATCCCTCAAGAAATGGGCTTTGTTTACCAATACACCATCCCTCAAGACCAACCAGATGGCCTATTTTGGCTGCATAATCACCGCCATGAATTTACCTCCGATCAGACTTACCGCGGGCTTGCAGCCATGATCATCGTTGGAAACGCTGCAAGCAATATTGACCAAGTTGCCTCAATCCCCGCAGCTAATCAAAGAGTCATGGCCATGCAAACACAAAATCTTGCTAGCGCCACCAACCCTTCTATTCCAAGCTACTTGATAAACCCTCAAATGGATGGTGGAGCCTATTCAGTAGGTGGCGCTTCCGGCACACCCTTACAGTATTTGCAATATTTTCAGGGCGGTAGTGTAGACAGCACCGCGCCTTACACCGACCCTACAAGCAGTGCAGGTGGAATTCCTTCGTCCTTTGTAAAACAGTACACCATCAATGGGCTTGTCAATCCGACTATAACTGTTGGTAAAGGGCAAACAGAAGTTTGGTCTTTCGACAATATTAGCTCTGTCACTAATTTCCAAATTCGACTTTACGACCAAGCTGGCACCCGGGTTGACAACAATCTATTCCAGATCTCTCAAGATGGAAACACACTTGTAAGCCCTGTTGCAGGAAATGACTTAGTTGTTGCTCCAGGGAGTCGCTATTCATTTGTTGTTACCGCACCTATCACCGCAGGGCAAAGCTACACATTGCGCGCCAACGACATAAATAGTGGAACCAAAGCAAGCAACGCTTTCCCTATCCCCTTGGTTACCATTACCGCAAATAACACCAATGGTACGACTTTATCGCCAGCGATCAGCACAAGCACGGTTCTTACCTCTTCTTCCAACCCAGAATTTCAAGATTTATCGACCGCACCTATTGCGGCTAATCGAACCGTGGTATTTAGTTCAACAGTTGCAAACCCCAATGCAGGCGGATCCATTTCGGGGGGCGCAGGAAACGCATTTCAAATCAACGGGGAATCCTTCCCTGAAAATGTAATCTTCCAGCCCCGACTTGGCACTGTGGAAGAATGGACTCTCCTTAATTACAGCAACCAGCCTCATCCATTTCATATCCATGTAAATGACTTTCAGGTTATGTCGATTTTTGCCCCAACGCAACCATCTACCGGCGTGCAGTTCTATCCCGGAAATGTCACCTCGCCCTATCAATATGGTTTGGATGTAATCAATATCCCACCAGCACTTTATGCAAACAATGTAATTACTAATTTAACAGTTACAGCAGGAGGTTCTGGGTTTACAAATGGCCAAATAGTTAACATTTCAAGTTCAACAAGCACTGTCAACGCAACTGGTTCAGCTACAGTTAACTCTGCAGGACAAATCACCGCCGTTACCATTTTAAGTTCTGGAGCTGGTTTTACGAATAATCAATCAGTGAGTATCACTGGAGGCACAACCGCCGCCACAGGTACCGTGGTTGTGCAAAATGGAGTTGTAGTGCCCGAAAACCCGCCGTCTCAAGGTGCGATTGTTAATGGTCAAGCACCTAACACCTTCGGCAATGTGCTTGTACCCGGTAAGATCGTTATTCGCTACAATCCAGTCGGCTTCACCGGATCGTATGTGTACCACTGCCATATTCTTACCCATGAAGACCGTGGGATGATGGCACAGATTACCATCCTTCCAAATATTCCGATTTATGCCACTGGTGCGGGCGCTGGTGGAGCACCTCAGGTTAATGTTTATAGCAGCCTTGATAACTCCCTGATTACCTCTTTACTTGCATTTGAACCTAGCTTTTCCGGCGGGGTTAGTACTGCAGTTGCAGATGTGAATAATGATGGAATTTCCGATCTTATTTGTGGTGCAGGCGCTGGCGGTGGGCCAAGAGTAATAGTATTTAATGGCGCGACCAATTTCACTACGGTCCTTCAAGATTTCTTCGCTTTTGATCCATCCTTCAGAGGTGGCGTAGATGTCGCTGGAGCAGATTTTAATGTGGATGGATTTGCAGATATCGTTGCTTCTGCAGGCCCTGGTGGTGGCCCAGAAGTTCGGGTTTTCGATGCCAAGACTTTGAATGTACTTACCCAGTTCTATGCTTATGACACAAGCTTTTCTGGCGGTGTCACAGTTGCAACTGGTGAAACTGATGGCTCCGGATTATCTTCCTTGATTACTGGTGCAGGCCCAGGCGGGGGCTCCCATGTTAAAATTTGGCGTAACGCACTCATGTATACAATTGGCTCAACTCCTATTCTTCCTGGAGCACAAACCATTTCTACTTTCACGCTTACCGGACAATTCATGGCTTACGAATCGGCCTACACGGGGGGCGTAAATGTCAGCACCGGCCTAGTTGGCGGTATGTCGCAGGGCGGTTTTGATAGGATCATTACCGGTACCATCAATGGTGCGCCTTTGGTATCTGTTTGGCAGGCAATGGACAATATGGACCCATTCCCCATGAGTGCAACTCCTTCAAGTGATTACACCATGCAATCGAGCTTTTTTGCATTCAATTCCAATGATACTAGTGGTGTATTTGTCGGTGCAGTTGATGGCAGCACTGGTTCTGATTTAATAGTAACCCAAGGAAAGGGCAGCAATGTCCTACAACGATATTCCTTCCTCCCCGGAACAGAAGCTCCTACCTTCGAAGATGAATTCTCCCCATTCCCAATCGGGTTTTTAGGCGGGATTAGTCTTGGTGGTAGTAACTAACCTTGATTTAAGTTTAGCCATTAACGCTGGATTTAAATGTACTCTTTAGGGAGGGAAGCAACTTTTGCTCTCCTCCCTTTTACTTTTAATTCGCTCTTAGAATGAAAAACCAAATGATTTCGCAGTTCAAAGCGTTACTTAGACACTAAAATAGTCATAAGTGGCGTTCCTTGTCATAAAACCCGGATCGTTCCTATAAATAAATTATCCTTACATTACCTGATCCGCCGATATTGATGTATTACCATGAACAGCCTACTTGCCTGCCAACTGACTTTGCTCTTATTAAATGCAGATACTGCGAGCGTCGATTTTTTTGAAGCAAAGATTCGCCCAGTATTTATTGAGCATTGTGAAAAATGCCACAACGCATCAAAGCAGCAAGGTGGTTTTCGGATTGATTCCAAAGATAACTTTTTCAAAGGCCCCGACTCTGGGCCTATTTTCAATCCCACTAAACCCTCAGAAAGCAAACTACTAAAATTATTGCATTATCAGAGTGAGCTTAAAATGCCCCCCAAGGGCAAGCTTCCCGATCAGGTTATCAATGATATTTCCGAATGGATAATCAAAGGTGCGCCCTGGCCTGCAGACTTAAAAAAGAACCCAAACGCTATTGCCAATGCCAACCAAGATCATTGGGCCTTTAAACCGATCAAAAAACCTGCACCTCCTAAAATAGCTCAACCCTCACTCGCTAACAACGAAATCGATTTTTTCATTCAAGCCAAACTCGAACAGAACAAAGTTTCTCTTTCGCCCCAGGCAGATAAACGAACCCTCATCCGCAGGCTTTATTTTGTTCTCATCGGGCTACCACCAACTCCTCAGGAAGTCGAATCGTTCTTAAATGATTCCGACCCGCAAGCTTATCCAAAGTTGGTCAACAGGCTTTTAGACTCTTCACACTTTGGCGAACGCTGGGCCAGGCATTGGCTTGATCTTGCACGTTACGCAGATAACCGTGGCTATATTGGTGTGGGCGTTGATCGCACTTACCCTTACGCATATACTTTTCGCGATTGGGTGATTCAATCTTTCAATAACGACCTGCCTTACGATAAATTTCTTACCTATCAAATCGCAGCAGACAACCCAAAATCGGGTGCCTCCAAATCCGATCTTGCTGCACTCGGATTCTTTACGGTTGGCAGAAGATTTATCAACAACCAAAACGACATCATCGATGACCGTATCGATGTATTATGCAGAACCACCATGGGCCTTACTGTAACTTGCGCACGATGCCATGATCACAAGTATGACCCCATACCCACCAAAGATTACTATTCCTTATATGGCGTTTTTGCAAGTTCGCAGGAACCTGACGACCTGCCCGATTTAGGGATTGAAGGCAGTGGGCCTGAAGCGCAAGAATTCCAATTAGAACTGGCAAAGCTCATCAAAGAAAAAGAAAAGTTTGAAACAGACAATGCGGAAATCAAAATCAAAGAACCTCGCAAATTCTCCGAATCCGTCAAGCCTTATGACAACCGCATCAAACAACTTAAATCCAAACACCCGGGCTCTCCCCCCAAAGGAATGGTTTTGTTCGACAAGCCCTCACCTGTTGAACCCGTGGTTTTCATCCGAGGCAATCAAGGCAACCGAGGCCCCCAAGTTCCCAGACAATTCCTTGAAGTCGTGAGTGGCGTAAACCGCACTCCATTCAAGCAAGGCAGTGGCAGGCTCGAAGCTGCACAAGCCATTATCTCAGATAAAAACACCCTTACTTCAAGAGTTTGGGTAAATAGAGTTTGGGCACATGTGTTTGGCAACCCTTTAGTAAAAACGCCCAGCGACTTCGGCATTCGCAGCGATCCACCCTCGCACCCAGAACTCCTTGATTTTCTCGCATCTAATCTCATGGAGGATCACTGGTCCACCAAAAACCTGATTAGGCAAATGCTGCTATCATCAACCTTTAAGCAAACAAGTTCACCCCGTTCGGAACTGCAAAACGATGATCCAGAAAACTCTCTCTTAATTCGTATGAATCGCAGAAGGCTGGATTTCGAAACCATGCACGACAGCATGCTGGCAATGGCAGGCACCCTTGAACCCGGTGTGGGCGGGAGATCGGTCGAAATGTTTACCCTGCCCTTCAGCAGCAAACGTGCACTCTATGCCTTCATCGATAGGCAGAATCTGCCAGGCGTTCTACGCACCTTCGATTTCGCACTGCCCGACACTCATAGCCCGCAGCGCTTTATCACCAGTGTTCCGCAGCAGGCGCTATACCTTTTAAACTCGCCCTTTGTAGAAGAGCAAGCCGCAAAATTCACTCTCCGATTTACAAACACTGATGACTACACTGAAAAAGTTCAAGCAATGTACCGGATTGCATTGCAACGATCCCCAACAAAAGAAGAAATAACATCAGCTCTCGAATTTGTAGAGGCTTCAGGCCTCGATGGTTTTAAACAACTAGGCCAAGTGCTTCTTGCAAGTAACGCATTCCAATTCATTGATTAACAAAAGGCGTCACAAATGTTAAACCGAAGAATGATGTTGGAACGATCCGCAATGGGCATGGGCTCTCTTGCTCTGGGCAGCATGTTGCAATCTGCAGATGCCTCTGAAGCCAACCCACTCGCAGTGCGAAAACCCCACTTCGCTGCCAAGGCCAAGCGGGTGATCCATTTGTTCATGAACGGCGGCCCCTCTCATGTAGACACCTTCGACCCCAAGCCTTCACTAGAAAAATACGCGGGTAAAGCTCTACCTGTCGACAATCCAAAAACCGAGAGAAAAACAGGCGCAGCATTCCCTTCGCCATTCAAGTTTCAAAAGTATGGGCAGTCAGGTATTGAAGTTAGCGAACTCTTTGCAAAGACCGCCCAGCATGTTGATGATATGTGCATCATCAGATCCATGCACGCCAATGTTCCCAATCATGAACCATCGCTTTTACTAATGAATTGTGGTGAAGCAAGGCTTATCAGGCCAAGTATGGGTAGTTGGCTTACCTACGGCCTAGGAACCGAGAACCAGAATCTGCCAGGCTTTATTGCGATGTGCCCAGGCGGCTACCCCATTCAAGAATCTCAAAACTGGCAGGCAGGCTTCCTTCCCGGTATCTACCAAGGTACCTACATCGACACCAAACAAACCGAAGTAAACAAACTCATCGAGAACATTCGCAACAAGAATCTTTCGCTAGAGAAACAAAGACAACAGTTGGATCTTTTACAAAAGCTGAATTCACTTCATGTCAAAGATCGCCTGACCGATCCAATCCTAGAATCACGAATTCAATCATTCGAACTCGCATACCGCATGCAGATGGATGCTGCAGATGCCTTTGATGTCAGCAAAGAATCGAAGCATGTTCTGGAAATGTATGGCCCTGGTGTTCAAGCCCGACAAATTTTAATCGCCCGCAGGCTTCTTGAAAGAGGCGTGCGATTTGTACAAGTATGGCATGGTGCGGGCCAACCTTGGGATAGCCATGATGATATCGAAATCAATCATCGACGCCTTGCCAAGGAATGCGACCAAGCCATCTGGGCCCTACTCGCCGATTTGAAACAACGGGGCATGCTTGATGATACTTTAGTTATTTGGGGCGGAGAATTTGGCAGAACCCCCACCGTAGAACTTCCCACCCCCGGGGCCAATGCGGGCAAAATCAATGGCAGAGACCATAACCACCATGGTTTCTCCATGTGGCTTGCAGGCGGGGGAGTAAAAGGTGGCACCATTGTCGGAAATACCGATGAATTTGGGTTTGCTGCTCAAGATAACAAGGTTCATGTTCACGACCTACATGCCACTATGTTGCAGCTTTTAGGTTTCGATCACGAGAAGCTTACTTATCGTTATGCAGGCCGGGATTTCCGCCTGACTGATGTGCATGGCAGAGTAGTAGATGACATTATTGCCTGATCTAAATCATATGAACTTGCTATAATAATCATTTGAATGCCCTATGTCGGGTATGAATATTATTTTTGCCGAGCCGCCTACTTAAGATGGATCAACTTCCTAAAACCAGAGCCGAGGTTATCACCATCTCCATCTTGGTTGAAGGCGGGTTGGTTCTTGGCGCATACCCACTTGGTTGGTTACTGGGCGTACATCCATTAAGTAATTTTGTTGTCAACTGGCACGATTCATTAATCGGAATGGTGGCAACTTTGCCCTTGCTGCCTATCTTTCTAATTATGATACATGGATCAATTCCATTTCTAGGCAAGTTAAAAACCATCAGCAAAGACACCATCAGGCCAATGATGCGCAGGTGTACGATTCCCGATCTTATTGGGATAAGCCTTCTAGCAGGAGTGGGGGAAGAAATGGTTTTCCGAGGGGTGTTGCAAACTTGGCTGGCACAAGATAGCCCGCCATGGGCGGCAGTCATGGCTGCAGGCCTTTCGTTTGGCATGATGCATTCCATGAGCAAAAGTTACTTTGTGTTAGCTACATTGGTAGGGGTTTATCTCGGATTCCTCTTTGTTTGGACGGGCAATCTGATAGCGCCCATTATGGTGCATTTCCTGTATGATGCCTTCGCTCTTTACTACCTTACAAGAGTTTGGAAGCCCTACCCCAACGAAGAACCAGCGCCCATCCCAGATGAAGAAATCGAAGATGATTTTTCAGAAGACATGTTCTAACCTTTTCTTCAGGTTGTTCATCCGTACACATTCCTTGATATTTGTTAGGTTATTATGAACCACTTTTGCTAAAATAAATAAAAATCTATCAAGAGAACTGCTAATGAATGAAAACAATCCGCTTCAAGATCAATTGCTAACCGATGCCAAGTCTGGCAGCCCCGATGCGGTAGATCGATTGATTTCACATCACCGGGAACCTCTTAGGCGGATGATCAATAATCGAATTGACCCCGCGCTTTCTGCCCGGGTTGATGCTAGCGATATTGTCCAAGATGTTATGCTTGAAGCCCACCGCAGATTAAGTGATTATCTGCGAAACCCAGAAGCCATGCCTTTTCATCTTTGGCTTAGGCATATCGCACTCGATCACATCATCGATGCGCATCGTAAGCACAGGGTTGCCAAACGAAGAAGCCTTGATCGCGAAAAGCCTCTCGTCATTTCAGGGATGAATGATCAATCATCAATTGAACTTGCTGGCCAACTTCTTGCCAACGAAGTTACCCCCGCTTCCGCTGCAATTCATGCAGAGCTAAAAAGCAGATTAGATTCAGCCATTAACCTCTTGGATCCCGATGACCGAGAAATAGTTCTCATGCGCCATGCCGAGCAGATGACCAATCAAGAAGTATCGGCTTTGTTGGGCCTTACCGAGGCAGCGGCATCGATGCGCTACCTTCGTGCAGTACGAAAGCTACGCAGTGGGTTATTGCCTGGGGGCCTTTAACATGGAAAAAATCAAGAGTCTTTCGCAGTCTAGTAAAGATACTTCTGATGAACTCCTTGCAACCCTTCTGGAAGATTTGTTAAATCAATCCAGAAATGGAAGCAACAACCTTGAGCAGGTATGCGTAAAGCACCCCGAGCTTGCGCAAGAATTAAGAGAACTTTGGGCAGCGAGCCAATTTGCAGATGTGTTTGGGCGACCTGAATTGCTCAAACCTCAAAATCCTTTGTACGAAACACCCACGCCAGCAACATCTTTGCCAAAATACTTTGGAGAGTTCGAACT
>CAMDHK010000166.1 GCA_945897965.1 Candidatus Kuenenia stuttgartensis
AATTCTCGAAGTTCCGTGGGAGTCGCTTTTTCCGGTGCCTCTTGAAGGCGCTGTACTATCATTTGCCCATACGAACCAGCAAATATAACGGTCGGATCAATGCCTGAATTTGGTAAAAACCCAAAACCAACAATTTGATATCCTAGTGGTATTATTGGTGGCGAAAGTAATTGGAATTTTTCCAGATCCCACAAATAAACAGCACCTTCAGTACAACTGGTAATGCCAACATTTTTGCTTTTTGATTTGCCCTTCCCCTGCCAAACTTCAACACCATTCACGGTGCTGTCATGCAGCATTGCTTCGTTTATCGGTGACCCATCTTTTAATTTCCATGCTCTTAGGGTGCTATCTTCACCACAGCTTAAAATTCTTTCTTTGGTGTCATCGATAAAAATGTTTCTTATGTTGGCAGCATGTTGAGGGTCCTTCGGATCTTTACCCCATTGCATTTTCTTGGTTGTTATATTCCACAACCGTAGGAACATATCTTCGCCACCAGAGGCGATAAGCAATCCACTTTTTGAAAAAGTCAGGCAGGAAATTGTTCCATCATGGGCTTTTTCGAGTACAGTCAGTTCGCCTGAAAGCCCACTTGAAATGTCAAGGATATGAATGTTTCCATCATAATCACCCCAGGCAAACTTGGTTTCATCCAATGAAAAAGCCATGCTGCTTGCATCATCCATTTTCTTTAAGTCGATGAGATTACCTTCTCGATTGTAAAGTTCGTAAGTTTTACGACCATCGGCTTTTAAGATTTCGAGAGCGAAAAATTTGCCCCCACTAGAACCGTTAAGAGAAACAATTTGTGTGTCAGCCTTTGGTGTTTTCAAGTTCATCTGGCTCAATTTGCTTGTTCCCTGCCAAATTTCCAACGCACCTTTCTGATCCAGAATTGCAATGGTATCGTTGCCCAGCATTCCGATGATGGAGGCGTTTTCATGAATCAGCACAGTCGATTTATGAAACGATTCTGTATCAAAACTTAGGTATCTGCCTGTGGTGGTTTCGATTGTTTCAGCAATGCTTTTGGTGGATGCAACCTTTACCTTTGGGCCATTGCGGTAAAAAATCGATCCTGCATTACCAATAATAAATTGGTCCAGCTTTTCCTCGAGGGGAATTGAAATCCGATTCTTTGGTAGGGTATCCCAAAGCACACAGGTGTTGTCATCACCGCCTGCAACCAGCAATGGTACACGAGGATGTGGAACCATGAAACGAAGGGTGCTGTTGTAAACCAGAGTACTGCTGGCAGGCCCTCCGGTTTTGGGATTTGAAATCCGAATGGTGTTGTCATCCGAACCCGTTAGCAGCCATTTTGGGCTTTGGCTAAAAGCCAAGCAGGTGACATCGCTATCGTGCTGCACCTGGAACTTGTATTTTTTATCCTCGATATTCCAGACCATTGCACGGTTATCATCAGCGCCACTCGCAATCAAAGTCGAATCTTGGTTGAAATCAAGACAAAGAACTGACTCAAAATGAGAATAACTAAATTTGGGCTCTAGTTGTAAATTCGTAAGATCCCAAATCTGCACATCGCCAAGTTCAGTCCCTGCTGCAACTTTTTTACTATCGGGACTTATTGCAATACATTTAAGTTTGCTCTTAACGCCCTTCAACTTTTCAACTTTGCCTTCAAGAGAAATCATTGCGATTTCATTATTTGAAATAGCAATCAATCCTGAAGCATCTGGCATGAATTTGATTTGTTTGATTGGGCTAATCCCAGATTCAATTGCGAGTTTGTTTTCCAGTTTGTCATCTTTCATGCCTTTTAGGTCGATGAAAATTTTCCCGCCCATATCATAAGCAAGCAATAAACCTTTCGGATCAACAGCGATTGATTTGACCCCCTCGGTGATTACATTTAATTTTTTATCCTTAAGCCAATGCCATGTAAACAGCTTATTTTCGCTACTTAATACAAGCACCCTGTCGTCACCAAAGAAACACGCATTACGAATATCAGCAGTACCCGGGAGAATTATTTCAGCAATCGTGGTTGGTTTTTCCAAGGTGGTGGGGAATATTTCCGGGTCGTGTATCCTGATAGATTTATCTTTGCCAAAACTCAGATAATATTTTCCCGAAGGAGACCATTCCGCCCCCTGCACTGCCTTGTCATGTACGACATAGGAACGAATCCAAAGGAACGAATCCATCAGGATTCCCATACGCAATCGTTCCATTTTGGCATAATCTGCATTTTTTTCGTTCATCAGCGAAGCAGCAAACCAAATAGCGGCTTTGGTAATATCGTTGGCACGAATACGCTCGAATCCAAGGTTTTCTTGCAACCCAGCGAGTTTTATGCGATCGTTGGCGAGTTTATTATTGAGTCCAAAACTTACTGCACCAATGATAAATACAAGGAACGCCAAGCTTGCAGCGAGAGCAGGGTTACGATAGCACCATTTTACTGCAACTTCATTCCAAGGCGCCCTTCTTGCCTTGATGGATTTGTTTTCAAGAAATGCATTCAAGTCTTGGGATAATTCGGTAGCGGTTTCATACCTTTTATTAGGCTGCTTGCTGAGGCATTTTAGACATATGGTTTCGAGATCTTTGGGAATACCAGAGCGAAGGGAGGAAGGAGCAATGGGATCTTTGAAGCTGACTTGCCTAAGAGTTTCCATGGCTGTTGCGCCCATGAAAGGAGGCCTGCCCACAAGCATTTCATAAAGAATAACGCCAAGGGCATAAACATCAGACATCGGCCCGATACGGCCGAGAGCAGGGTTGGCTTGCTCGGGGGCCATATAGCTTGGAGTACCTACGATGCCCTGAGTTTTCCCCTGCCCGCCCTGCTCTTCCTCAAACTTCTTTGCAAGTCCAAAATCAGTGATCTTTGCAACAGTATCGCCCAGATGATGGGAGGTAAGAGTAAGTTCATCCTTCTGCGGTTTCTTACCGCCCTTCATGAGGATATTAGCAGGCTTGATATCGCGGTGTATGATGCCGCTTTTATGTGCAATATCAATAGCATCAGCAAGGGTAGCCACCAATTTAGCTGCATCTTTGGGTTGCACTAATCTGCCTGAAATCATGTCTTCTAAACTTGCGCCGTTGACTAGTTCCATGACAAAGTAAGGTATGCCATCAAATTCATTGATGTCATAAACTTGGATGATGTTGGGATGCTGCATCATGCCCAAGGCTTCAGCTTCTTTTCGCAACCTAGCTTTTAAATCAGCAGATAACTTGCCTGCGCTCAATAAAGTTTTGATTGCAACGGGCCTGTTTAGGGTGGTCTGGCTGGCTTTGTAAACAACGCCCATGGCGCCACGGCCTATCTCGCCTGATATTGTGTAACCCGGGATCGTGGGTTGAACATCGCCTGCTTGCATTTTATCTGCAAGCGCTTCATTAAAACCGACACTAAGCGTTTTTACCTGTGCTTGATCAACAACTTGCTCGAAGCCGATAATAGTTTTTACTTGTGCTTGATCAATTACTTGTTCGAAGCCGATGGTTTTATCCTGAGAAATATCCCGTTCGGGAGAAGTTGGTTCAATGTGAAGGATGGTCTTGGAATTATTAATGGCGCTTTTAAATGCATCAAGCAGGCTAGGGTTTTTAGCGCAGGCTTCTTCGGGGGTCAGGGTATTACCAGACTTTGTCTGCTCTTCGTACTTCCTTAAAATTTCCTGTAGCTCTTTGCTGTCTTGCATTGCTAATGATCCAATAGATGAATGGAAATCTATTAGATATCATAACCATATATAGGTAATTAACAGCATATTAATCAAAAGATCAGACGAATCAGCGGTAAACTATCACTTGCTTGAGGGCGAATCAGCGGTAAGTTTGGGAATGGGTGGGAACTCGTCCTTGAAATCAATTAGTACCTTGTGCATAAGGTAATCGTATTCTTTCTTAGGGTCAGATCCCTTGGGTGGAATGATAACAGAGCCTGCAAGAGGTACTAGAACCGTTCCTTTGGATGGTCCATCTTTATCCTGCAATTTGAATGCGGGGTGATATTCTGCAAATTCACGGAGTTGTTCTGCGGATTTATCTGGGGCTGATTGAATGCGTTTAGCAAGCATTGTGCCAAATGAACCTGCCAATAAAACAACAGGATCATTCACGCAATCATTTAATATTCCAAAATCTAATATCAAATAACTTGGAGTAAGTGCTGGCGGTGCAAGTAACTGCCCTGAAGATAAATCCCAAATATAAACAGCACCCTCAGAAGATAAAGTAAAAGCAATATTTTTTACTTTCGATTTGCTGCCACCATCCCAAAGTTTGATTCCCGTGACAGAACTATTATGAAGCATGGCTTCATTGATGGGTTTACCATCCTTAAGGTTCCAAACTCGGAGGGTGTTGTCTTCTCCTCCTGATAAAAGTTTTTCCTTTACCGGGTCAAACATAATAGAAGTGATCTTGGCGGCATGATGAGGGTCTTTGGGTTCTACCCATAATGGTTTTTTGGAATCGATATCCCACACCCGTATGAACATATCTTCGCCACCCGATGCGATGTGTTTCCCATCTTTGGAAAACGCCAAGCTTGCAATAGAACCCTTGTGTGATTTTTTCAAAACAGCTTTTTCAATCAAAGAATCATTGGTGGTTTCAAATATTGAAATCGAACCATCGAAGTTACCAAATGCGACTTTGGAATCATCATCGTTGAAGACGATTACATTGCTATTTTCTAAGCAGGTGTGTTCGATCTTTTTCCCATCGTGAGAGTAGAGTTCGCGAACTTTGCGACCATCTCCCATCGGGATTTCCAGCATGAAAAATTTGCCAATGGACGAACCTTTGATGACGATTTTTTGATTTTCAAGCATGGCCCGCTGTAGGATTTTTTGTTTCCGTTTTGTTTCCTTATGCCATATGTCTAATGCTCCATCTTTGCTAAGAATAACCAAATCTTTAGGTCCAAGTACAGCTATCGAAAGTGCATTTTCATGGACAACAATTGCTGATTCAATGAAACCATTTTGTTTAAAGTTAACAAATCTCCCAGCGGTATCATTGAAAGCTTTGGTAATGGATTCGGAGGGTACATAGGTTACCATTGGCCCATTGCGGTAATAAATACCTTCTTTTTTATCAAGGATAAACTGATCTAATTTTTTATCGAGAGGGATCGATATTTGGTTCTTTGGATGCATGTCCCAAAGCACACAAGTATTGTCATCGCCACCTGCTATAAGCAAAGGTACGCGGGGGTGGGGCCTAATAAATCTCATGGTGGCATTGTAAACAAGATTGCTGCTTGCAGGCCTGCCTGTTTCTTTGTAGGAAACACGAATGGTGTTGTCGTCCGACCCAGTGATCAACCACTCGGGATCATTTGAAAATGCCACACAGGTTACATCGCCATCATGTTGGATCTGATATTTAAAGCTACCATTGTTCACATTCCAAACCACTGCGCGATTGTCTACTCCGCCTGATGCAAGTAATTTTGAATCTTGACTAAAAGCCAGGCAAAGGATGGAATCCAGCTGTGAAACAGAATGCTTGAGAATGAACTGCTGGTTTTCCCGATGCCAGACTTTTATTTTTCCATTGGCATCACCAGCGGCGATGGTGAGGGAATCCGGGCTTAATACCATGCAGTTGAGATCTCCTTCAATGCCAACTAATTTTTGAATTTTCCCGCCTGGAATAATGTGAACAATTTCATTTTCAGATCTGGCAATAATTTCTGAGCCATCATGGGTGAAAATTATTTGTTCAATTGGTCCAATACCTGTCTCGGTTTCAGAGTTTGCTTGAAGCATGTCATTTTCCAACCCTTTGCGATCAATTAATATCTTGCTTCCCTGAGCGTATGCAATCGAACTGTTTTTAGCGTCAACAGCAAGTGTTTTGATTCCCGAAGCAACAGGTTTTATTTCTTTTTCTTTTTTCCAATACCATAGAAGAAGATTGTTGTCCGTGGTTAAAATTAGAATCCGATCTTCCCCAAAGAAGCTTACAATTCGAATGCCTGCATCAAAGGAATCGGCGAAGTTATACTCCGCAATCGTAGTAGGGTTTTTTAAGGTGGTAGGGAATATTTCCGGGTCGTGCACTCTGATGGATTTATCTTCCCCGTAGCTAAGATAATATTTTCCCGAAGGTGACCATTGGCTTCCCTGCACCCCTTGATCGTGAACCACATAAGAACGAATCCAGATGAAATCATCCATCAAGGCGCCCATGCGCAGCCTTTTCATCAGAATTTTTTCTTTGTCGCTTTCGTTCATTAACGAAGCAGAAAACCAAATAGCGGCTTTGGTAATATCGTTGGCACGAATACGCTCAAACCCAAGGTTTTCCTGTAACCCAGCGAGTTTCATGCGATCATTGGTGAGTTTATCATTGAGTCCAAAACTTGCTGCACCAATGATAAATACCAGGAACGCCAAGCTTGCAGCGAGAGCAGGGTTGCGATAACACCATTTCACTGCAACTTCATTCCAAGGCGCTCTTCTTGCCTTGATGGATTTGTTTTCGAGGAAGGCATTTAAGTCTTGGGATAATCCGTGTGCGGTTTCATATCGTTTATTAGGCTGCTTGCTGAGGCATTTTAGACATATGGTTTCGAGATCTTTAGGAATGCCGGAGCGAAGAGTAGAAGGAGCAATGGGATCTTTGAAGCTGACCTGCCTAAGAGTTTCCATGGCTGTTGCGCCCATGAAAGGAGGCCTGCCCACTAGCATTTCATAAAGAACAACGCCAAGGGCATAAACATCAGACATTGGCCCGATACGGCCGAGAGCAGGGTTGGCCTGTTCGGGAGCCATGTAGCTTGGAGTACCCACGACGCCCTGAGTTTTTCCCTGCCCGCCCTGCTCTTCCTCAAACTTCTTTGCAAGTCCAAAATCAGTGATCTTTGCAACAGTATCGCCCAGATGATAGGAGGTAAGAGTAAGTTCATCCTTCTGCGGTTTCTTACCACCCTGCATGAGGATATTAGCAGGCTTGATATCGCGGTGTATGATGCCGCTTTTATGTGCAACATCAATTGCATCAGCAAGCGTAGCCACTAATTTCGCAGCATCTTTGGGCTGCACTAAACGCCCGGAAATCATGTCTTCCAAACTTGCGCCGTTAACTAGTTCCATGACAAAGTAAGGTATGCCATCAAATTCATTGATGTCATAAACTTGGATGATGTTGGGATGATGCATCATGCCCAAGGCTTCAGCTTCTTTTCGCAGTCTAGATTTTAAATCAGCAGATAATTTACCCGCACTCAATAAAGTTTTGATTGCGACGGGTCTGTTAAGGGTGGTCTGGCTGGCTTTGTAAACAACGCCCATGCCGCCACGGCCTATCTCGCCTGATATGGTGTAACCCGGGATCGTGGGTTGAACATCGCCTGCTTGCATTTTATCTGCAAGCGCTTCATTAAAGCCTACACTAAGCGTTTTTATCTGTGCTTGATCAATTACCTGTTCGAAGCCGATGGTTTTATCTTGGGAAGTTGGTTCGATGTGAAGGATGGTCTTGGAATTATTAATTGCGCTTTTGAAGGCATCAAGCAAACTGGGGTTCGCAGCGCAAGCTTCTTCGGGAGTCAGGGTATTACCAGACTTTGTCTGCTCTTCATACTTCTTTAAAATTTCCTGAAGCTCTTTGCTGTCTTGCATTGCTAATGATCCAATAGATGAAAGGAAATCTATTAAATATCATAACCGCAGTTGGCGATTTAGCAGCAAGAAATTAGGAAGCCCTGCCCGCGACAAAGATTCCCCCAGCAAAAGAGGGATCGAAAGCGAAGAAGTTGAGCGGGAAAGGCTGGTTAAGAGAATTAAAGGTGCTGATATTCGGGCCGCCGCCTATTCCTGCGCCAGTGATGATATCTGCACTGTTGGAGGTGGAGGACATTAATCCGGTGGAAACACGAACGCCCCCAGAAAAGCCCACGGCATAGGCGAAGAAGTTTTGCACCATGTTTGCGCTATTATCAAAGACCCGAACATTAGGGCCCCCACCCGCCCCAGCGCCTACTAAGATTTTGTCAAATGAACCGCCGCCGATGTTTCCTGACCCTACATAAACACCACCTAAGAAAGTAGGATCATAAGCGAAGAAATCTTGAATGACCGCAAGGTTTGCACCTGAAAGAACTTTGATTCTGGGCCCGCCCCCAGCCCCTGCGCCAACGATGATATCGTAATTGGAATCGCCATCAATCAAACCTGCTGCAAGGTTGACACCGCCTGTGAAGGTAGATTCAAAAGCAAAGAAATCTAAAATGATGGCACCATTAAGGCCACTGAAAACAGTGACTCGCGGGCCACCGCCTGGGCCTGCCCCAACCAGCATATCATCGTAGCCATCGTTGTTGATATCTGCCGAAGCAAGGGTAACACCCCCGATGAATGTCGGTTCGAAAGCAAAGAAGTTATAAAGGACGGTGGTGTAATCTGCACCGGAGAATACCTTGATATTCGGACCGCCACCAGGGCCAGGGCCGGTGATGATATCGACAAAGCCATCACGGTTGACATCGCCCATTGCGATAGTAAAGCCGCCTGTGAATGCAGAGCTATAGGCTTGAATATCTGCAACGAATTCATCTGGATTAGTTATGGTGGAATCATAAACATGCGCATTGGGTGTAGAAAAAGAGCCATTGCCCGCACCAGGGCTTGCAGCAAAATTCGTGGTCGTAATGCGATTGCTAACAGGAGTACCAACGATGAGATCGATGGCTCGGGCAAAGGCAGAAACCCTAGCATAAGATCCGGTAGAACCAAACTTACTATCATCTGATGATCCACTTGTAATCCCAGCAATGGTCAAACCGGAAGAAGTGTTGAAGAACGCAGGACCACCTGAATCACCACTGCCCACTGCGGTTTCAACTAAAGTTGCACCGCTAAAAACCCCCAGAGTTGAAGGAATACTGTAATCATTGGTGAAGGTGTTTTCTGCGGAGGTGCCATCATCAAAGTCGTAAGCTAGATTGCGAAAATATGCGGGGCCTTCGGTTAAATTATCGGTGGCTTCAAAAGTATTAGTTCCCACTCTTTTAGTTCCAGCAGTGACATCGTTCTGCCCGGTCGCCCCAACGCCTGTATCGCCAAACCCTACCATGGTAAAGTCTTGACCGATTTCATCATGCAGGCGGTAGATATCATATCCTTGAATGCCAGAGGGAACGGCTCCGTTGATTCGTATAAGTGCTACATCATTGGGAACAATATTGCCGCTGTCGTTTGGGTCATATCCATTAACAACGAATACATC
>CAMDHK010000167.1 GCA_945897965.1 Candidatus Kuenenia stuttgartensis
TGATTGAGGATGAAAGCGATTTATATGCGATTCGAAGTTTTGATCTGCAGGTTCGTGCTGATCCCTCGCCTTTGGTAAAGATGGAATCTTCGCTTGCGAATAGCGGGTATTTACAATTGTTTTCCGAAGCTGAAGTTGCGCTTAAAATATCTGCTGAAGATTTGCTTTATGGGTTAAATACCGTTGGTATTGAGTTTAAAGGGGCGCAAGATGCCTTTAAAAATTCGGGTGCAGATTTTTGGAACCAAACTTTGGTTGACAAGAATGGGATTAGGACCAATCCCGTAAATAATCTTTTACTTGATCATGTGGTCAAGTTAAAGGACTTGAAAAACGCAAATGGTTCTTCTTTTAAGGCTGGCGATCGCTTTTCATTTCGTTATGTAGCCAGTGACCATGACGATATTTTGCCTTTGAAACCCCGGGGCGGTTCTGAATGGCTGGAAATTCAAATTGTCGATCGCAATGGAATTGAATTATCACTGGAGAAAGCCCAAGAGAAGGCCAGGCAGGAACTATTGAAGGTCAGGGATGTTCAGCGCAAGGCGACCAAAGATACCCGGTTTGCCTTGGATCAAATTAAATCCAAGGAAGAAGGCGTTCAAAAAGCATTGGAAGCTGTTCAGTCAGCAGAGCAGGGGCAAAAGAATGTAAGCGAACGCCTTGGAGAAAAAGAATCAGGGATTCTAGGCAGCATTGAGAAAATTAAGAAGCTTGCGGAAGCAAACAAGTTGAAATCTTCTGCTTCATTGAGTCGTCTAAATGAACTGGGAAAAGAAATCAAAAAAATCGAAGAAGGAGAGTTGGCGCAAGCAGAGTTGCAATTGTCGGAGGCTTCCAAACGATTGGAATCTGCAGATGCTGGAAAAGGGTTGGAAAAAGAAAAGCTAACTGCTGCGCTTGAGAAGTCGTTGAAGAATCAAGAAGAGGTTGAGAAAAGCTTGGATGGGTTACTTAAAAACCTCGAGCCTTGGGCTGGCCTTGCTGAAATGCGTTCCGATGCTCGAGAGACACTGCTTGAACTGGAAGATTTGAAACGGAAGTTGGAGGATACGCAAAAGCAAGATCCCTCCGCATTGGGGAAGAAGGCAGACGAGCTTACTCCGATGCAAAAAGAAAAGATCGAGAACCTGTCGGCGCAGCAAAACAAGGTGGCTCAAAAAGCAATGAACCTCGTTGATAAAATGAATAAATCAACGCAGGAGAAAAAAGGCCTAGAGGAGTCGGTTGCTAAAAATATCAAGGATGCCCTCGAGTTGCCTGATGTTAAGGAATTGAAAAACAACCTTCGATCTGCAAAAGAAGAAATTGAATCTAACCGATTGACGGACGCATCAAAATCGCAAGCTAAGGCCGTGGAAGGGGTACAAGAAATATTAGAAAAGCTTGAAGAAAACCCGCGAGAGATGAATCAAAAGTTGGCGAAAAAATTGCGTGAGGTTCAAAAGCAACTCGAGGAGATGAAACAAGAGATGCAAACCTTGCGTAAAAAACGCGATGAAGCGCAAAAGATCAAAAATGAGGATCAGAAAAAAGATGCTCTTCGGAAGAACAATGATGAGATGGAAAAACTAGCTTCAAAAATGGAAGAGATGGCTAAAACTTTGAGCAGGTTAAAGAACGAAAATGAAGGTGGTAATCTCGAAGATTCAGCCAAAGAATTAAGGCGAATAGCTCAAGATCCGCAAGAGAACCCAGGTGTTAACCCAGAAGTAAATCCTCTTGATAAAGCACAGGAAAAATTGCAGAGGGAAATACAGGATGTGCAACAGTTGGCAAAAGAAACCGAAGAAAAATTACAAAGAGAGCGCCTAGAGAAGATTGCTGAAAGTATAAAGCTGCTTTCTGAAAGGCAGGAATCTTTGGTAAAGGAATCCGAGAGATTCGATATTTTGCTGAATGAAAAAGGAGCATGGACCCGTGCCCAGATTCTTTCACTTACTGGCTTTGCACGATCCCAAAATGGCCTTGCTGAGGAAACCGAACTCGTCGCTTCACGCGATCTCGATGGTTTGCCTGTGTTTATGAAAACTATTGGCATGGCAGGTAGATCGATGCGCAACGCTGCAAAATTATCGGAACGAAATTCTCGAACTCAAACCAAAGGGCCGCCACTTTCAGAAAAAGTCGTGCCTGCGCAAAAAGAAGCTTTGCAACGATTGATGCAATTTCAAAATGCACTCAAGGAAGAAATTTCCCAGCTCGCTTCTGCAGGAAAAGAGAACGAACCAGAAGACAAGCAAGAGAAAAATCCTGATGAAGCGAAGCAAAATCAATCAGTGGGAGGAGCGCAAGATCGTAAGCCGCCATCGATTGCTCAGCTTAAATTGTTGCGTAATTTACAGGCGGAGTTGTATGATCGAACCGAGCAACTTTCTACCAAGTTTCCCGATTCTAAAAAGATGCCTGAAGATAGCAGACGGGAAATGCTCAATCTTCAAAAAGATCAACGGGAAGTAGGCGAATTGTTGGAAATCCTTCTCGAGTTCAATCGCAAAAATGCACCCCTGGGAGATTTGCAATGATGATTAGGGTTATCATGCTGTGCTCTCTTTTACTTATTTCGGGGGCAATGATTGCTCAGGAAAAAGAGTCTGTTCCCACTCAGGAAAAATCAGGAGATGAAGGCCCTGTTAAGTTGAAAAAGAAGAAACCTTCGCCTGCGGAGCCTCAGGAAAAACCAAAAGATTCTGCGATTGTTCCAAGTGATAAAAACAAACCCGATTCTAACCCTGAAAAGAAAAAAGATAAGGATAAGGATCAGGGAACCCCACCACCAAAAGAAATGGATCAACCGAAAGACAATCTTGAAGAAGAAGAGATTTTTGGCCGAATCGGAAAAAATCTCAAGGATGTTGACGACAGATTAGGAAACCTTGAGTTAGGGGAAGCGACTCTGCAAAAGCAGCGCGATATTCTTGAAGATATTGATAAGCTGCTCAAAAAGAATCAAAACAATCAATCCCAGTCGAATCAGTCGCAATCTAAATCTTCATCGAAAAGCGAAAGCTCAAATAAACAACCAAAAGGCTCGCCTGATAACCAAGATTCCAACTCTAATGATTCAGATAAAGGGCAAGGGCAGGACAAACAGAAACAGGGTGGGCCGAAGCAAGGGCAGCAAGGCGAAGATTCTGGGAAACAACAAAAACAGGGTGGCCAAGGCAAAGCTGATCCCGATGGAAAACGCAATGCAGGGAAAGGGCAGCCTAATGATATGCAGGGTAAAGGCGATAAAGGGTCATCTGAAAAATCAGAGGTTGCGAATCAGGGTAAAGGTGATGACAAAAATTCTAAGTCTGGGGATGGAGGCAAAAGCGATCCTTCCAAAGATAAAGTGAATCCCTCTGCGGATGTTTTTAAAGAGGCTTGGGGGCATTTGCCTGAAACTTTGCGGGCAGAGCTTAATGCTTATGGTGTGCCCAACCAATTCATGGATCGTTATGATGAGATGATTCGTAAATATTATTCAAAAGTGGCTGAAAAAGGTGCCAGGAAAAAGTGATGATATTTAATTTGCAGCGCAGAGAATGTCTGTTTGCAGGGCTTGGTTTGCTAACCATTCCCCATTCTTCTTTTGGCTTCCAAGAACCAATCATTAAAAAAGGCCCAAATCTGCCTGATGGTTCTCAGGCCAAGGGTATGATGACTCCCCAGTTGGATAAAGCTGTGGAAAAAGGACTCGAATTTCTTGCTACCCGTAGAAGGCCTGATGGTTCTTTTGGTACTGGCGCCTACACTGGCAATGTTGCAATCACTAGTCTTGCAGCACTGGCATTCATGGCTGGGGGCAATCAGCCCCAACGAGGTAGGTTCGGGAAAATAGTTACCGATGCCCTGAAGTATATTCTTACTCAGGAAAACAGGGAAGGCGGTTACCCAGGCTTTTTTCATAACCCAAGGTCTTCCCCTCATGGCCCCATGTATGGACATGGTTTTGCCACTTTGTTTCTTGCGGAAGTTCATGGAATGGTTCCCGATAAGGAACTTAGAACACAGACACACGATGCACTTGAACGAGCTATTAAATGCATCTTAGATAGCCAGACTCAGGAAGGCGGATGGCGCTATAACCCAACGCCAAAGGATGCGGATATTAGCGTGACTATTTGCCAAATCATGGCTTTAAGGTCTGCGCGAAATTCAGGTATTCTTGTTCCTAAATCCCGTGTTGATCGCTGTGTTGAATATGTCAAACGCTGTCAGGATAAACGCGAAGGTTGGTTCAGGTATATGGCGCAATCGGGTGGTGGCGGGCAGATGGGATTTGCACGCACTGCTGCAGGTGTTGTGGCTTTATACAGTGCAGGTGTTTACGAAGGACCAGAGATAGAAGCTGGATTGCAATTTTTAGTGCAATCCAAACCTCAAGGATTGAATCTTCAGCGCACGGAAATGCATTATTTTTATGGCCATTATTATGCTGTTCAGGCAATGTATACTGCGGGTGGGAAATACTGGGCTGAATGGTTCCCCTATATTCGCGATGAATTAATTGCTAGGCAGCGCCCCGATGGTTCCTGGTTTGATCAGGTGTGTGGTCATTATGCAACCGCAATGGCGTGCTTAGTTCTTCAAACTCCAAACAACTATCTTCCCATTTTTCAAAAATGAAATTACACTTTCTGACAGCAGTGCTTCTTTCTTTTTGGGCGACTTTTGTAAGCGCTCAAGACCCAATATTTATTGTGCGTGACAGATTAGGAACCGTCAAAGAAGGCAGTATTCAGCGAATACCTTCAACCAACAGTTTAGAAATGCTTTCCGCTGATGGGAAAAGTTTTACGATTGCCAATCCTGTTTATCTCACTCGTAAAAACACGGTTAGCCCGCGGTTTCCCCAATCAAGAGCGTTATGGCTTTTGAATGATGATTGCATTAAGTTTCAAGATTTGTTGATGAAGGACGATAGCTTTGAATTTGAAAGTTCAGATTTTGTTTCTGATAGTAAAACTCTAGTTCCTCTTTTAGATACCAAGATGATATGGCTGAAAAACCCTCTGGGTATTCTTGACCCTGTTTCCTATCGCAACAAAATGCTCGATGAAATTCGGGCCAAAGATTTCGTTGTTTTGAATAATGCAGAACGTGTTGAGGGGGTTCTTGAGAGTTTAGGTGCAAAAAATGCTGTGCTGGATTCCGGAACCGCCAAGTCTGAATATAAAATTCATTCCATCGCACTTATTGGCTTAAGCTCTGATGATAATTCTAAAAAAGAGAAAGCGATAGAAGCGGTAAGTTTGGTTTTGGTTTCTGGTACAAGGATAACGCTTTCGGAGTTCTATCTTTCGATGGGAATTCTTGAAGGTAAAACGATGCAGGGTACAAAGGTTCGCATACCCATTACCAAAATTCAGCAAGCGGTATTTTTGGGAAAGAGTGTTGTTAGAATTCAAGAACTTAAGAACATTAATCAGAGACAAGTACCGTTTTTCGAAACTCCGATGGAAGCCAAAGGTGTTAAAGCCACCAAGAATGCTGACTTTTTCATTTCCGGTTCATCTTATTCCCATGGTTTTTCAACCATGGGAAGCACCTCGATTACTTTTTTACTAGAGGGTAAGTACCAAAAGTTATGCGGTATTTTTGGCTTTGACGATATTGATGGCAGGCGGGGTAGGGCGGATATTAAGCTGCTTGCGGATGGAAAAGTAATAGCAAGTTGGGTTGATCGAACTTGGAAAGATGGCCTTGGAAGCTTGGATTTACCCTTAGCAGGCACAAAAGAGCTATCCTTGGTTATTGAGGCATCTGTTGGTTCAAAAATCAACTGGTGCGAATGCCTGTTCTTTCAGGCAGATTAAATCTTTTGCTTACACTAATTTAATTGAGTTCTGTTTTCATTGCGAATTTGGCAAGCGACTGTTTCATTACCCAGCCATGCATCCCAGGCACCATGATCTCCTACATCAATCCCATCTGCTACCGCTTTTTTCTGCAGTAATGATTGCAAATCGCTTAAAAAATCTGCGTCCATTAATTCGATGTGTGTTGCGAGATTCTTATGAAGAATCCGGTAAACAAGTTTGAGTTCATTCACGGAATATTGATTCATGTTCGACCTTTCAACTAAAATTGCCTAACATCATTCTAAGGAACCCAAGGCAAAGAGTATTACTAATATGAAAATTTTACTGACGAACGATGATGGAGTGGATGCGCCAGGCATTCTGGCGTTTGAAAAAGCAATTGCAGGTTTTGGCTTAGTCACTGTAGTTGCCCCTTCGGGGGCGTTATCGGGGTGCGGGCATCGCGTGACTACAGATGAAGCTTTAAAGGTGAAGCAGGTAAGGCCCGGAATTATGTCCGTTGATGGCACGCCTGCCGATTGTGTGCGTGTTGCAATGCATTCGTTGCTGCCCAAGGTTGATTGGGTGGTTTCTGGAATAAACGCTGGGGGTAATCTCGGGGTAGATATTTTTATTTCTGGAACTGTGGCAGCGGTAAGGGAAGCTGCATTTCATGGGATTCCGGGTATTGCAATCTCGCAATATCGCAGGCGTGGGACGCCCATGGACTGGGCCCGTTCAGAAAAGTTTGCCCGTTCTATCGTTACGCATTTGATTGAAAAACCGATCAAGCCTGGAACTTATTGGAATGTGAACCTTCCTCATCTGGAAGAATCAGACCCGGATCCAGAGTTTGTTTTTTGCAAACCAAATACATCCCCGTTGCCTTTGGCGTTTAGGGTCGAGGGTGATTCTTTTAAATATGCTGGAGATTACCATTCAAGGCATGCAGAGCTTGGCACCGATGTAGATGTATGCTTTTCGGGCAAGATTGCCATCAGCCTTTTGGGTATTTTTTAAGCAAGCAATAGGCTTAGTTCGAAAGGCTTTGCATTACTAACGCTGCATTCTGCCCGCCAAACCCAAAGCTGGTGCTAAGCGCTGTACGCACTTTTTTATCCCGCGCGCTATTTGGAACATAATCAAGATCGCATTTTGGATCGAAGTTGGTTTGATTGATAGTTGGTGGCAGTACACCCTGCTTAAGGGTTAATGCCATTGCGACAGCTTCGACTGCCCCAGCAGCGCCTATCAAATGACCAATCATGGATTTGATTGAGGATAGTGGCAGCTTTTTAGCTTTTTCGCCAAACACTTGTTTGATGGCCATGGTTTCCATTTGATCATTCAAACGGGTGCTGGTGCCATGTGCATTGATATAGTCAACATCATCGGTATCAAGTTTTGCTTCACGAAGTGCCCACTTGATTGCACGAGAAGCGCCGCCTGCTTCGGGGTCGGGTTTGGTTACGGCATAAGCATCAAAGCTGCTGCCTAGTCCGGTAACTTCTGCGTAAATGGTAGCGCCTCGTTTTCGGGCATGTTCATATTCTTCAAGTAAAAGAACGCCAGCCCCTTCGCCTAGTACAAACCCATCGCGTTGTCCGTCAAAGGGTCGTGAAACTTCTGAAGCTTCGCGGTTGGCGGGGCTAAGAGCGCCGATGGAGGAGTATGCGAGAAAAAGAAGAGGGTCGATTCTGCTATCTGCGCCCCCTGCTAATACAAAGTCTGCATCGTCTCTTGCAATTAGTCTGAAAGCTTCGCCAACGGCTTGAGTTCCTGCAGCGCATGCAGTGGTGATGGTATTATTGGGGCCTTTTGCGCCATGAATCAGAGAAATATGAGCAGCTACCATGTTGGGGAGATATTTTAAAATCCAAAGGGGAAATAAAGCGCCCGACCCTTGTTTACCTAAGTGTTCGGGTCTGAACCCGCTTCCATTGCATGCTTCTGCAAGTAAGGGGGCGATATCGGGAAGATCCATGGGGACTAGGCCGGTGCCCATGATAACGCCAAGTCGTTCAGGGTCAATTCGGCCAAGATCGAGTCCGCTGTCGGTAATTGCCATGCCTGAAGCAGCAACGCCAAACTTTGCGGCACGGCCCATGATTTTGATACTTTTACGGTGTTCGTGGGGGATGTAGGAGTCGAGGTTAAAATCAGGAACTTCTGCAGCTATTTTTACAGGGTGGGAAGAGGCATCGAAAGTTTTAATAGGGCCAACGCCACTAACTCCTTCAACGCAATTTTTCCAGAATGCATCTTTGCCAATACCGTTTGGAGCAACAACTCCTAAACCTGTAACAACAACTCTTCGCATGATAGAAACGCCCAACGAAAAACGCTGGACGAGCCTCCCTGAAACAAAAGTGCCTAAACAAAACGCCTATTATTGCCAAGCTTCCTAAGCTCAACCATACTGCGTGTCTTCATTCAACCTATATTACCCATGTTGAAAAGTAATGTGCAATAGTTTTGTGAAGCCTGTTTGCTTAACAAATGTTAAATTTTTTGAAGTTAGCCTATTTGTCTGAATAATCGTTACAATCCCTACGGTTTTAAAAAGCTAAGTGCATGCTTTAAGTGCAAATAGCCTTTGTTTTTCTTTTCACTTTAAAGCCAGAAAGTGCTATTAATTTTATTATTAGCTTGGACCTATTAAATCGTGCCAACTTTTATTTCCAAGGATTCGAAATGAACATGAAATGGTTTTCACGCGGAGACTGGAACGCCTTTTTTGGTTTGTCCATCGATAACCTCGCAGTCATGATTTCTCTGTTTAGCCTTTTGACATTTGCTGGTATTCCCAATGGGTATACTCCTGAATTTGTACTGACTCGTATGCTGCCCGGAACTGCACTAGGCGTGCTTATTGGCGATATTGCCTTTACATGGATGGCATGGGGGCTTGCAAAAAAACTTAAGAGCGACACCATCACCGCAATGCCCTTGGGTTTGGATACACCCAGTACCTTCGGGATGGCATTTTTGGTGCTTTTGCCTGCACTTGCAAAAGGCAACGAACTATATCCTCAGGACCACCTCCAAGCCATGACCTTTGGCTGGAATGTTGGTCTGGGAGTTTTGATTCTTACTGGATTAATAAAAGCTTTTTTCTCACCCTTTGGAAATCTTGTAAGGCAATGGGTGCCTCGTGCAGGGTTACTAGGTTCTTTAGCTGCAATCGCTTTGACTCTGATTTCATTTATGCCTTTACGCGAAGATATCGCAGGTATGCCAGTGGTTGGTTTGCCCTGTCTTTTGGTGATACTCGTATGCCTTTTGGCCCATCGGATATTGCCCTTTAGATTTCCTGGGGCGTTGTTTTCGGTGTTGCTTGGGTTGGCCCTTTATA
>CAMDHK010000168.1 GCA_945897965.1 Candidatus Kuenenia stuttgartensis
GATATTCATGCAACAATTCTGCGTATAGCCGGCCTAGAAAATGATTTGCTTACTTACAAACACAATGGCAGAGATGAACGAGCCACCGTTACAGATGCAACCGTAATCGACGAATTACTAGCTTAATAAAACATTTCACCAAGTTGGAACTCCTGCACCAGCGGATTGACATCCGCCGCCCATTAAGATCTGCCTATTTCGCTACAGAGCACAGTTCCACCATGTGGCCATCCGGGTCGCTTATAAACACTTGCACATATCCTACTCTTATTGTTTTTTTGATGGATCTGCCTATTTCGCTACAGAGCACAGTTCCACCATGTGGCCATCCGGGTCGCTTATAAACACTTGCACATATCCTACTCTTATTGTTTTTTTGATGAATCTGCCTATTTCGCTACAGAGCACAGTTCCACCATGTGGCCATCCGGGTCGCTTATAAACACTTGCACATATCCATCGGGCCTCAATTTAGGGCCCGAAAGAATTGGAATATTATTTTGCTTAAGAATGCTAATAACAACATCGGCATCAGCAACTTCAAATGCAAAGTGAGGCCCACGAGTCTGTCTTTTTTCCTGAGGTAATAGATTCCCAGCAGGCGAAGATCCTTCATACTCAAGGATCAAATGCATCTGTACCCGCCCTAACTGAAACCATAAACCATCAAAAGAAAACGGTGGCCTAGGAACCAGCCTCATACCCAAAATGTTTACATAAAAGTTCTGCGATGCTTTAAGGTCTTTTACCACCAAGGTAATGTGATCAAAAGCTTTTACCTGAAGTAATGACTTAGGGTTTTCTATTATTGGCAGTGCTTCTATTTTTAAAGAAGCAATTTGCATCAACTCAACCGCCTCACGGCCTGTCATGCCAAGCGCAATTCCAAAGGAAGCAGCTTTGGGGGTCATGCCAACGATTTTGGCTTCGAATAAATCTTCAGGTTCTTTAAGCGGATTCGCAGGGGTTCCCTTGGCAATTGCTATTGCCTGATCAAACTCCGTAGGAGTTTTAAGATCATATATGCCACAGCCAACAATCCCTGCTGGTGTGATAATGGAGCAATACTGGCCCTTGTCCCATAAATTGCAAATGCCTAGGGCGTAGCCATGCTTGAACTGAATCCAACGGCTAGAAGAACTAGGCAAAGAAGCCATGGCGAATAATTCCCCAAGAGAAATCACGCACCGTGATAGTCAATTTCAGTGACTTGCAATGCGTACTTATGAATGAAGTCTCTGCGAGGTTCAACCTTATCGCCCATGAGGGTACGAAACATTTCGTCAGCCTTAAAAGCATCATCAAGTTTAATTTGCATGAGGGTGCGCTGATGGGGGTCAAGCGTGGTATCCCAAAGTTCTTCTGGGTCCATTTCGCCTAGCCCTTTAAAGCGGGTAATGGTCATGCCTTTTTCACCGATTCTTCGAACCTCAACAACCAAGCCTCGAAGATGTTCAAGATTTTTACTTGTGTCGCCATTGGTTAGAACCAACCTTGGAACAGGTTCGCGGCCTGCAATGCGAACAGGAGGAATTAGATCAGTGGGCAATAATCCAAATACTTTAAGCTCTTCGATGGTTTTATTGATATCGCGGATTTCATGCAATTCCTGAGCATAAAAGACATCCTCAGGGGGCACTGCGGGTGCTGCGGCATTATCAACACCTTCGGGATCATGAACCGGAATAGGTTGTTGATCTTCATTGCCTGCAACGAATTCTTTTCCTGCTTTTTCCTGTTCCTGTTTGCGGAAGGCATCAACTTCATCTGGAGAAAAGAACCAGTACTCTCTACCAGACAAAAGCACTCTGCAATAAGGAAGTATGCCATCTTTATTAACACGCTCGATGAGTGCCCTAAGCCCTAGGCCTCGCTTTTCCAATGTTTTAAGGGCATCTTCCATGCGTGAAGTAAGTTTAAGAAGATGGGCAAATCTTTCGCCACCCAAGGTAACGCGTTCTGCTTTGGAATCAGGCAAAGGCAGAATGATAAGTCCGGTGCCATCGAGGCCGCGTTCTAAAAGTTCTGTTTGCATATCTTCAGCAGTTGCAACATAGCGAATCTGCTTTTTCTGAACCACTTTATAAAGTGGTGGGCGCGCAACATGAATATGACCATGTTCTACTAAAAGCGCCATCTGTCTATAAAAGAAGGTTAAAAGCAGCGTTCGAATATGCTGCCCATCGACATCGGCATCAGTCATGATGATGATTTTATTATAACGCAACGAACTACGCACGGTTTCGTAATCTTGTTGGTTGCCTATATCCACACCAATTGCAGATATAAGACTACAAATTTCTGTGTTGTTGAGCAGATTTTCCAGCCTGCACTTTTCAACATTCAAGGGTTTACCTCGCAAAGGCAAAACAGCTTGATACATGCGATCTCGCCCGGCTTCTGCACTTCCACCTGCACTGTCCCCTTCCACCAGGAACAATTCAGATTCTTCGGTATCGCGGGTGGTACAATCGAACAACTTCCCAGGAAGCCCGCCGCCGCTAAGAATATTCTTCCTATCACGAATTGCCTTTCTGGCCTTGGCTGCAGCTTCTCTTGCTTCTGCAGCGTTCATGATCATATCAAGGATGATTTTTGATTCCTTAGGATTTTCTTCCATGTACTTGCCGAGCTTTTCTGCAACAGCAGCAGAAACTGCACCTTCAACATCGGCATTGAGAAGGCGGATTTTATTTTGCGATTCGAATTGTGGCTCGGGATGTTGAATACTTACCACTGCTGTAACACCGGTGCGAAAATCTTCGCCAATAGGGCGTACATTCTTGAACAAATCGAGTTTCTCGCCATACGCTCCTACAGTGCGGGTAAGCGCAGAACGAAACCCGCTAAGATGGGTTCCGCCCACGGGATTATAAGCGTTGTTGGCATAGCAGCGAACGCGCTCTTCATCTTCCCTCGTATATTGCAATGCGCATTCAACTTTGATTTCACCCACGCTGTGTTCGATATAAATCGGCGGGTGAATAACATCGTTATTGCGATTAAGATGCTTGACAAATTCTGCAATCCCGCCTTCGTATTTGAATTCTTCTGACTTCCCCGTACGGTCATCGGTCAGGGTAAAAGATAAGCTTTTATTAAGGAAGGCTAGTTCACGCAGACGATCTTCAAGGGTATCGTATTTGAAATCAAGATCTTTGAAGATCTGATGATCGGGTTTAAATTTGATACGGGTTCCAGTACCAATTGCGATGCCAATATCTTTGAGTTCGGTAGTCGCTTTGCCGCGTTCATATTCTTGAACATAAGTACGACCGCCACGACGAACTTCTGCTTCAACCCAAGCACTTAGCGCAGTAACGGCCTTGGCGCCCATACCGTGCAAACCTGCAGAAACCTTGTATGCACCCTTATCGAATTTGCCCCCCGCACCAACCGTGGTTAACACCACTTCTAGAGTTGGTTTCTTTGCTTGAGGATGAATATCAACAGGGATACCACGGCCATCATCTTTAACACTTACGCTGCCATCAACATAAATATGGACTTGGATGTTTTTACAAAAACCTGCAAGAGCTTCATCCACGCTATTGTAAATAAGTTCATAGACGAGATGATGTAAACCGGTGGTATTAATATCCCCGATGTAAACCCCAGGCCGTCTGCGGATATGGTCTGCATCACGAAGGATCTGAACATTGGCACTGTTATAATCATTCGACCCATCAAAGGTAGGATCGACCAAATTATCTTCTGTCATCTATTCTATACTCCAATGAAAATCATTTAGCTTTACCGTACTTGAAACGCAAGTCTGTCAGCACCGAGGCCGGCAAAAGCTTGCGTAACCTCGTCAGTATTGGTCGCTTCTGATACTGCGTAAGCTCTTGGAGCAACGCAGAGCTATCGACCGACACCTCGAGCACACCTTTCTTCAACACTATCACGCGGGTGTGTTCCGCGTATTCTTCACCTGCTGCTTCTGCCCAGGATTTTTCGAGTTTTAATCGCTCTTGTTTTCTACCCCAACCCTTGGCAACAAATAACTTACTCAGAATATCTCCGATTTTTTCCGGCCCCTTCTCTGGCTTGAAAAACCGTATTCCCATTTTCTTTTTCTCCAACTATGTCATCAAGTCAGGGGCATAATCAAATATTGATAATCTTCACCAAACTTGAACAATGCAGGGCTTGCAGCATCAATCAAATCTAATCGTACTTCTGAATCGTTAGGCAAAACCTTCAACAAATCAGAAACAAATACAGGATTAAAAGCTATCTCTACATCAGGCCCTTGGTAATCAATCTCTAATTCAACCTTCGATTTACCAGATACACTTCCCTGGGCCTGCAATACTAATTTCTTCGAATTGAATTTGAATAACACTTTCTTAACTTCTTCATCCGCCATGATGGCGGCTTGCCTAACCGCAGCCCCAAAAGCTTCGACTTTTAAAATTGCATGAGCCAAACACTTCTTAGGCAACACCATTTTGTAATCAGGGAAACGGCCCTCTACAAGCCTGCTGTAAACAATCGATCGTTCTGTTTTAAATAAAACTTCGTTCGGTCGGAAACAGACCTTGATGCTTTCCTGATCATCCGAAAAATTACGATCCAATAAATTCAGCGCCTTACTAGGCACCACCGGAGACTGCCCCTTAACTGAATGACCACCATGCTCTGAAGCACTTCCCTGAGTCCAGGCCAATCTTCGGCCATCGGTTGCAACTAATCTGACCGAATCTTTTTCAAGTTCCCAAAGAGCGCCAGTCATCGTGTATCTTGCCATCTCTGAAGCGGATGCAAACACCGTTCTACGAATCATGGCACGCATGGTTCCAGCAGTCATTTCATGATACTTTTCATCCGAAAAGATCGGAATATCAGGAAAGTTTGCTGGGTCTTCACTGGGCATTTCAAATTCAAAAGATTTTCCTGCTATGTGACTTGAGTCGGCATCAGCTTCCAAATGAATTTCTGTGTCTCGAGTTTCTCTTAAAATCGAAATAAGTTTTGAAGCTGGAAGAATCGCTTCGCCTGGTTTTTCGACGACCATACCAGCGATTTCAATCCGAACACCTAATTCCAAATCCGTAGCCATCAAAACACAACGGTCTTCATCTGCAACTGCTTTGAAGTTTTTAAGGATGGGTTTTACATCCTTGGATGAAATTGCAGAACTTGCAACTTGGCAAGCTGCTAATAACGCTTCTCGATTACATATTGCTTTCATATTCTTAGGATCCTCATAACACACATCATCGCACACACAATGATTCTTAATAGTAAATATAAATAAATTTTATTACTTTTATTGAGTGGCACACCCAAGTTGTTAAAAACACTTTTTAGTAACACTTAAACTCTTTTCGAGTATAGAGTTATCATACTAAATTTATTGTGGAAAACTTGTTATTTAGTGGTCATTTCGTGGTTAGTCTTGGTGCGCCAAATGTTGGTTGGGTTTTTGGATGGGGTTAGCAGAACAAGAGACAACCACCAGTTAACATTGAAATAACAAGTTGTCCACAACTAGGAATATGCAAAATTGTGTTCCAGCTGGCGAATTATGCGCAAATGGCTGAATTTCATCTTCGACCTTTTAATTATAAGGTTGAGAGCAAAAAGCACTAAGCTAAGTCATGTTCTAGTTGGCGAATAGTGCCAGAAAGGCTGATATTATTGCCAATTTCATCTTCGACCTTTTTGCAGGCATGAAGAACGGTGGAATGGTCTCTACCACCAAAAAATTCACCTATTTCTTGAAGCGACATGCCGGTTAATCTGCGTGCCAAATACATGACAATTTGCCTTGGTAACACGATTTCTTTATCCCGTGATCTGGTTTGCATGGATTTAGGTGTGATGCGGAAATGTTTGCCTACTTTAGAGGCAATGGATTCAACGCTAATGGCTTTTTTTAGGTGGCCTGGGGTAGCGAAAAGCTTTTCGAGATCGGAGCGCTTTAAAGGCCTTCCCAACGTGCGAACCATGCTATGAACGCGGTTGCATACGCTTTGTAATCTGCGCATGCTACCTTCCACTAACCCAGCTAGCCATTCTAATGCCTGAGTTTCGATTTTGGTGCCAAAAGATTCAAGCTTGCGTTCCAGAAAAAGCAGCCTGCTTTCAGGCCCAAGCGCAGGTAATTCAAGTATCAAACCCGAAGTTATACGGTTAATAAAGCGATAGGAAAACTTAGTTAATTGGCCCGGTGCAATCGAGGTAGAAAGAATGGTCAGGTTTCGGCTAGCGGTTCTTTCATCGAGGATTCGAGCCAGAATATCCGCTTCTCTTGGTTTAAGAAGTTGGATGTCTTCGAGAACCAAAAGATCTAAATCAATCAGTTGTTTTTGCAATGTTTCGAAGTCATCACGGTTTGCCATTTCTGCATCGCGAAGAGATTGGCAAAAATCGGAAGCCCGCATTATCTGGGTGGTTTTGTTCTGGGATACCTTTAATATTTTTCGACAAAGCGAGCCTAAAAGCCTAGTTTTTCCAGATCCGGGAGGGCCGTAAAGAATGCTAATCGCATCAAATCGTTTTGGTGCTCGCAAGACAAATAATTTTCCCACTCGATCCAGTGATAATCTGGCGAGTCGATGTTCGGGAAAATTCAACCTCAGCGAATGAGGAGCGGTCATTAGCGTCCTGAAAAAGCTTTTTAGTGTGTATTTATCGTTCAGCTGACTTGATTTTATGCTACTTACTTGTCTCTTCTCTTGCAATCCTAACCTTGTTATTCAAGCAATTATTAACGGATACTTCTTTATCATTAAACTGATTATTCGTTTTTTCCTGAATGGTTTCGTAGTGATTGAACAGCGAATGCAATTCTTTTCGCTCCCTCTATCGCCTCGGCTTCTTCCAAATGAAACCCGAAACTGAACCTCATGGAAGATTTTAAAACCTCCCGGGAAACTTGCATTGCCATTAATACGGGTGAAGGCAAAAGCGAACCACTTGAACATGCAGAACCGGTAGAGCAGGCCACCCCTGCCATATCCAACCGCATTAGCAGGATATCTGCTTTCAAGCCAGGAAAACCCAGATTAAGCGTGAAAGGCAACGCAGGGTTGTGTTCGCCATTTATAGTGAAATCGGCCACTTCTTTTCGGAGTTCTTGTAGAAATGATTCTCGGAGTAGGGCGACTTTATTGCGCCTTGCTTCGAGGTTGTTCATAGCTAGTTTAAGGGCCAAAGCCATGCCTACAACAAGGTGAACAGGTTCGGTTCCGGGTCGTAGGCTTTTTTGTTGATGCCCACCATAGAGCATGGGTTTTAAAGTGCTGCCTCTGCGCACAAGAAGTGCGCCAATGCCTTTTGGGCCATGAAATTTATGGGCGCTCAGTGCTAATGAAGTAACACACAAGCGGTGGAAATCGATGCGTATTTTTCCAGCACCTTGCACTGCATCGGTATGCACCCACATTTTGCTTTGAAGCTGATTGCCTAGGGTTTCGATGGGTTGCAAGACGCCTGTTTCGTGGTTGACCAACATTAGGGTTGCAAGCTTGGTATCGGTTTTGATTATGTCTGAAAGATTAGAAAGGCTGGTCTTACCTTGCGGTTCAGTTTCGAGCCATTGAACCTGAAAACCGTGTTTTTCAAGCTTTTTGAGATGTTCGGTGATTGAAGCGTGCTCTATTTGGGAAGCGAGTATGCTTGAGGGGGAATCAGATAAAGCACTTTGAAGAGCGAGATTGTTGGCTTCGGTAGCTCCACTGGTGAATACCACTTCATCGGGGAATGCGCCCAAGAGTTGGGCAATTTCTTCGCGGGAATCTTCGAGCGCTTTTCGTGCTCTTCGCCCTGCGCCATGGCTGCTTGATGGGTTCCCGAACTGGGTTAATGCGAAGGGTCGCATGGCATCCCAGATTTCGGGTAAAACCGGCGAGGTCGCATTTGAGTCAAGGTAGATCAAGTTCAAATTATTCATAATTGCATCTTAGCGGATTGAAAGGGAAGCGTGCGGTTTTAAAGCAACCCTTCCAAGGTTAATTTGTCGCTGATCATATGTTTTAGATCTTCAAGGCCGGTAAGAGTTTTAAGAGTGGTGGCATCTATGAACGGTCTGAGTTCCTCAGTGCGGAGGTCTTTGATGTAAATGGCGGGAAGTTCATCTTCAAGCTTGAATTCTTTGCGAAATTCATCCCGGTGTAGGAAGGTGAGAGGGGGCTTTATTTTGGCTAAGAAATCGCGCCACTCCTTGCGCATCGAAAATGCACCATGGGTAAGGCCGCAAAGATTGCAAGGATAGGTGCTTGGGGAAAGCACCTTGTGCGAGATATCCGCCATCATATTAAAGAACCCTCTGTCGGCATTGTAAACAAAAACGAGCCCTGAGTTTTTATCCATGATGGGAGTTTCCTTATGTGATCGATACAACCGTTACCAGTTTAATCTCAAGAGGGAGAATAGGGAAGATAAAGGGCGTCGAATGGAGAAAAACAGATAAAGAAATAGGTTTGAGCAATGTTTTGGAAGAATAATGACGAAATTTAGGATAACTAGCTTGACTAGGGGATAGTGTTTGTCATAAATTGAAATAACTTGGAAGTTATCTACCAATAGCTTTCAGTAAATGTCAGGAGTCGAGTGTGATTGCCGAAGAACGAAGACAGCGCGTTTTAGACTTGGTCAGCACCAAGGGGTTTGCGACCTTGGCTGATCTCGCCTTGGAAATTCAAGTTTCCGAGTCCACTGTCAGGCGCGATCTCGAATTCTGGCACCAGCAGGGCAACCTCAAACGCACTCACGGTGGGGCAATCTTTGTGGGCGATGGCTCGAGCTTTCCCGCTCTTGAAGAGCGCATTGATGCCCAACTCGAAGAAAAAAGGGCCATTGCCCGAGCTGCAGTTGGTCGCATTTGCGATGGTGATACTGTTCTTTTGGATGGCGGTACCACCACTTTAGAAGCTGCTCGCCTGCTTCTTGGCAGATCGATCCAAGTGGTTACCAACAGTTTGCCCATAGCAGCATTGCTGGCAGGCAGTCGGGAAACCGATCTCGTATTACTGGGCGGGTACATCTATCCCAAAACGGGGGTAGCTCTTGGGCCCTTTACCGTGCGCATGATGCAAGATCTTCATGTACACCAGACTTTGCTTAGTGTTAGCGGGTTGACCGAGCGTGGCTTGTTCAACAGCAATTTGCTTTTGGTCGAAACCGAGCGGGC
>CAMDHK010000169.1 GCA_945897965.1 Candidatus Kuenenia stuttgartensis
AATAAGAATCCAGCATTAGTTTGAAGATAATTGCAAATATTTTAATGCAGCCTTTGCAAGTTAAATATTGAACCATAATCGCTTACAATCTATGCTAATCACTGAAATCGTTTTCCTTTCGACATCATTAATATTTGTTTCAGGGGCAAAAGTATGAGTGCTAAGAAGTGGAATGTAGCAATGGTGGGCTTAGGTTTTGGTGCAGAATTCATGCCGATCTACCAAAACCACCCTCTTGGGAACATTTACGCCATCTGCCAACGAAACAAGGAAAAGCTGAACAAAATAGGCGACACCTTCAAGATTGAGAAACGCTTTACTAACTACGAAGATGTTTTAAAAGACCCAAATGTAGATTTCGTGCACATCAATTCCCCCATTCCTGATCATGCGCCTATGTCCATCGCTGCACTCAAAGCGGGCAAGCATGTTATGTGCACCGTACCGATGGCAACCACAGTCGAAGAATGCAAAATCATTGTTGATTTGGTAAAAAAAACAGGCCTCAAATACATGATGGCGGAAACAGTTGTTTACTCTCGCGAATTCCTGTTCATCAAGGACATGTTCCAAAAGGGCGAACTTGGAAAAATCCAATATATGGCTGCTTCCCACCCTCAAGATATGGATGGATGGCCCGACTACTGGCAGAAAATGATCCCAATGCATTACGCAACCCATGTTGTCAGCCCATGCCTCGGACTAGTAAATGGCAAAGCTGAAAATGTTAGTTGCTTTGGTTCGGGCACGGTAAGGGAAGACATCCAAAAGATTTCAGGCAACAAGTTCGCTGTCGAATCCTGCCATATCAAAATCAAGGACTCTGATATTGCATGCCATATCTGGAGGTTCTTATACGACACCGCAAGGCAATACCGCGAGAGTTTTGATGTATATGGCACTAAGAAAAGCTTTGAATGGAGCTTGGTCGAACACGAACCACATATCATTCACACTGCTAAAAAGCCCGAACCTGAAATCCCAAGCAAGATAAATGTTCCAGATTTTGCGCACTTGCTTCCTGAACCCATTAGAAGGTTCACCCTTCCTTCTGAAATTCATGATGCAGGGCACCTTTCATTCTTGCAGGGTGGTGGGCATGGCGGTTCACATCCCCATATGGTCAACGAATTCTTGAACGCCCTTGCAGACAACCGCGACCCATGGCCCAATGCCACTCAAAGCGCAAACTGGACCTGCGTTGGTATTCTTGCCCATGAATCCGCATTACAAGGTGGCAAAGTGTTAAACCTCCCTGATTTCACACTATAAATAATATTGGATTAGAAGCTTTCAAATTAAAGGCCTTAAACATGAAGAAGTTGATTTTCAGCGTTTCAATTCTTGTTGCGGTAGTGTTTGGCCTTGGAATAAAAACCGGGATCCGGGCACAGGATAACAAAATCAAACTGTTATTCTTAGGCGACGATGGGCACCACAAACCCAACGATCGCTTTCGGCAAATTCAGCCTGTTCTTGCAGCTAAGGGCATTGACCTTGTCTACACAGACAAAGTTGAAAGTCTGACCCCCAAGATTCTCAACTCTTATCAAGGTTTGGTTATTTTTGCCAATTTGACTACTCTTTCGCCTGAACAAGAAAAAGCGATGCTCGATTACGTTGAACAAGGTAATGCCCTGATCCCATTACATTGCGCTAGTTACTGCTTTTTAAATTCTCCTAAATACATCGATCTAGTTGGCGCTCAATTTTCAAAACATGGCACAGGCACTTTCCGCGTTGATAACATTCTTCCCACTCATCCAATTATGAATGGTTACAAAAGTTTTGAAAGTTGGGATGAAACTTATGTTCACACCAAACATAATCCCAAGGATCGTATTGTCCTTGAAGAAAGAAAAGATGCTTCAGGGTCTGAACCTTGGACTTGGGTGCGAACTCAAGGTAAGGGAAAAGTTTTCTATACAGCGTGGGGCCATGATGCCCGAACTTGGTCTAACCCAGGATTTCAAAATCTTCTCGAACGCGGCATTCGATGGGCAACCAATGGCGACCTCTCTAAAGTTCCAGCGTTTTCTGATCAAATCCTGATGACCGAACTTCCTAAAAACCTTAAGCCTTTTGATTATGTTGAAGCTGATGTGCCTTTTTACCCTGCAAACAAACAATGGGGAAAAATGGGAGAAAACATCCGCAAAATGCAAAAGCCCCTTGATCCCAAAGAGTCGCAAAAACACTACATTATGCCCGAGGGATTCGAACTTAAACTCTTCGCATCCGAACCAGATCTAGAAGGCAAACCCATCGCAATGAATTGGGATGAGCGTGGCCGGTTATGGGTCGCACTCACCATTGATTACCCCAACGAACTTCAACCCCAAGGCTTGGGCAGAGATAAGATTGTTATCTGCGAAGACACCAACGGCGACAATGTTGCAGATAAATTCACAACCTTTGCAGACAAGCTAAGTATTCCCACGAGTTTGATTTTCGCAAACGGCGGCGTCATTGTGCATCAGGCCCCAGATACTCTTTTCCTTAAAGATACCAATGGTGATGACAAAGCCGATGAACGCAAAGTTCTTTTCACAGGCTGGAGCACAGGCGATACCCACGCTGGGCCAAGTAATCTAAACTACGGGCTGGATAACTGGATCTACGGCATGGTTGGGTACTCTGGCTTCGTAGGAACCGTAGGCGATGAGAAGCAATCTTTCCGTACCGGTTTTTACCGCATGAAGTCTGATGGTTCTAAAATCGAATTCCTTCGCAACACCAACAATAATTCTTGGGGAGTTGGCCTAAGTGAAGAAGGGATTCTTTTTGGTTCCACCGCAAATGGTAACCCGAGTGTGCATCTGCCCATTCCCAACCGTTATTATGAAAAAGTTCGTGGATGGTCTAGCAGCGTTCTCGAAGGCATCGCAGGTAGCGCCCCAATACACCCCATCACCAAACAAATCAGGCAGGTGGATCATCACGATAAGTTTACCGCTGCAGCAGGCCATGCACTTTACACCGCCCGAAACTACCCTTCTGATTATTGGAACAAAACTGCTTTTGTAACCGAACCTACAGGGCATATAGTTGCAACTTTCCCCATCACACCCGAAGGTGCAAGCTTCACTTCCCGCAATGCATTCAACTTAGTTGCAAGTGATGATGAATGGAGTTCACCTATCGTTGCAGAAGTTGGCCCGGATGGAAATGTATGGGTCATCGATTGGTACAATTATATCGTGCAACACAACCCTACTCCTGCTGGTTTTAAAACCGGAAAAGGTAATGCATACGAAACTAATCTGCGCGACAAAAAGCATGGCCGTATCTATAGGCTTGTTCATAAAGACGGTAAAAACAATCCCTCTTTAAATCTAGCAACCGCAGACTCCAGCAAACTTGTTGAGACTCTTCGAAACGATAACTTCTTTTGGCGCAGGCACGCTCAAAGGCTTCTAGTTGAAAAGCAAAGTAAAGATGCCATCCCTGCCCTTATCGAACTTGCCAAAGAAACAAAAATCGATGGTGCAGGCTTAACCCCTTGCGTTATTCATGCGCTTTGGACATTGAAAGGCCTAGGAGCACTCGAAGAAGAAAACTCACCTGCAACGAAAGTCGCAATTGCTGCACTTAACCACGCATCTGCAGGCGTAAGGTTGAACGCCTTGAAAGTTCTTCCTTTAAAATTAAGTTCCACCGATGCGATTCTCAAAGCAAATCTTTTGGATGATGCCAATGCACAGGTTCAACTTGCAACCCTTTTGGCCTTATCAGATTTGCCCCCTTCAGAACAATCAAGTAAGGCAATTTCCAAACTTCTAAAGTCGCCTAAACGCCCCTTAGATAAATGGCTACTTGATGGCGTCACCACTGCAGCAGCAAACAATGATGCACTGTTCCTAAACTCCGTAACGGAAAAAAGTACACCGCCCTCAATTGAATTATTAACCATAATTGAACGAGTTGCAGAGCATCATGCTAGGGGCAAGCCAGACGAAAGTATTGCCAACCTGCTTGAAAAATTACTGCAATCAGAACCGCTGATTCAAACAGCTACGCTCAAAGGTTTGGCACGAGGCTGGCCCGCAAACCAACCCCCAAAATTAGATGAACGAACTGAAAAAGCCCTTAAGGATCTCTTCGTAGTTCTCCCAATCGCTGCTAGGGGGCAACTTGCCCAACTAGGCAAGAAATGGGGCAGCAAATCCCTCGCAGAACAATCGAAGGTAATTGTGCAAGGCTTTTTAAAAACCGCATCAGATACCAAGCAAACCGATACCGAGCGTATCTCATCCGCAAAACAAGCGTGTGAATTTGGCGCTTCAGATCCTGAAGTTGCAAAAGCGGTTCTCGAATTGATCACGGCGCAACTTTCCCCCGAAGTCGGGCTAGGAATGCTTGAAGCGGTATCACTTTCTGATCAATCAGAAACAGGCAATGCAATGGTAGAACGCTTCCCTGATTGGACACCTAATCTCAGGCAGGCTGCGATTCGAATTCTTCTTTCCAGAGCCATCTGGACTGAAGCATTGATCGCTTCGCTTGAAAATAACAAGCTAAGAATTTCCGAATTAAGCCTCGATCAAAAGCAGTCCCTTTTGCAAACCGGCAACAAGAAAATCACCGACAAAGCAAAAGTCATACTTGCCCGTGGGGGTGGTTTGCCCAACGCTGACAGGCAAAAGGTCATCGATGACACCATGTTTGCAACGACTCAATCTGGAGACGCAAATCTTGGTAAAATCGTTTACAAAAACCAGTGCTCCAAATGCCATCAGCATCAGGGGGAAGGCGTAAAGATCGGCCCGGACATGACAGGCATGGCTGCGCACCCAAAAAAAGAACTACTCATTCACATCATGGATCCAAACAGAGATGTTGAAGGCAATTTCAGACAATATGTTGTTTCCACCAAAGGCGGAAAAATACTTACAGGCATGCTTGCATCAGAAACAAAATCCTCCATCGAGCTTATTGATACCGAAGCGAAAAAGCAGACTGTTCTGCGAGATGATATCGATGAAATCAAAGCTTCAGATCGATCGCTGATGCCCGAAGGTTTTGAAAAACAACTTTCAAAACTCGATCTCGTCAACCTTCTCGAATTCCTGACGCAACGAGGAAAGTTTCTCCCATTACCACTTGATAAAATTGCAACCATCGTTAGTACCAAAGGCATGTTTCACAGTGAAGAAGCTACAGTTGAAAGACTGATATTTCCTGATTGGAAACCCAAGGTATTTCAGGGGATTCCTTTTAATCTTGTCGATCCACAGGGAGATAAATACCCCAATGTAATCATGCTGCATGGAACCAACGGCACCATCCCACCAAAGATGCCTAAGCAGGTTAAACTTGCATGTAATGGCCCCGCCAACGCTATCCATTTATTAAGCGGGATTAGCGGATGGGGATACCCTGCAACCCCAAAGGGTTCAGTCTCCATGATTGTCAGACTTCATTATGCTGATGGAAAAACCGAAGATCATTTGTTGAAGAATGGCGAAGTCTTTGCAGACTACATTCGTAAAATTGATGTACCTGATTCTACCTTTGCATTTTCATTGCGGGGCCAGCAGATTCGATACCTTGCAGTTCGTCCCAAAAGGCCTACTGAAATCATCATGGATATTGAATTTGTAAAAGGATCTGATGGGACTTCACCAATCGTAATGGCGGTCACCGTTGAGGGGCCTGAAAGCAAAGATAAGCCGCAGTAAAGAAGGAGCCTTAAAGTTATTTACCAACAGATAGGGCGACTCTTTTTCCATCTTGCGTTTTGATCAAAAAAGAGCCTGACAGGGCAGACCTGACAGGCTTTTTATCTTGCGGAGTATACTCTGCATCAATTTCAATCGTATAGGAACTCTTGCTTGTTTCCAAAACTTTAAGGCTTACCTTAGAGCCAGGAATGGGACACATCTTAGTAGGGATTTTTGCCACCGCATCTTCCAGAAGAAAACCTAACGCTATTTCTTGGGCAGACATCACCAGATTTTGCACCTTGGTTTCAAGATTGATTTGCTCAAACTTCTTTCGGGTAGAAAGTTCCTGCACAACAACCGACACCAACAAAGCGGAACTCAACGCCATCAACACCAGGCAAGTTATAAGCGCAACACCTTTTCGTTGACCACTTGAAGCCTTTATGATCATCATTTACGGGCTCCATCTAGGGTGGCACGGAAACTTAATGTACGCTCCTTGGTTCTTCCGGAATCAGCTTTATCAAGGCAGTTAAGTTCCACCATTAAACCATCATTCAACAATTGAAATGAAACATCCCCCACAGTCATCAAGCGCTGTTTTCCTTGAGGAGAAATTCGAACAAACATCCCATTTTCAACCTCATAGCTGATCTCTTTCCCAGATAACAAAGATAATTTCAATACCTTTGCTTTATTCTCTTTGCTGCTGCTGATTAATGCAGATGAAGCAACCCGAACATCGCTTCGGAAAAGATTAGCTAGAGCTGCAACCTCCATGTTCCTATTAGCCAATCCTATTTCTGTGGATGAAAAATACATCAGGCCAATGATCATCGTAGTCGCGATCAACATCACAACGCCAAGCAATGCCATCACAACAACCATTTCGATCAGGGTGAATGCGTTTCGAACTCTTGATTTATCTAACATCATTTTTCACCCTGCAACGCAATTGATCGAGGGGCAATCGAAGTTGTGAGCGTGCATTCTTTAGGGTCAAAACTCCGGCCAAAATCCCAACGCACTAACACTTCAACATCCTTGATCAACTTGAATTCTTTTGATGGTATAACCTTTACTGTTATTACCGAGCTAGGCGGCAACGATTTATACCGACGAGTATCCTGCGCCATTTCCGCCCACTTTTCATCCAGCTTTTCCCAGGGCGTGCTACGGGCCTCCTCGAGGATATTTATCCCCGCCTGATTGCCAAGAAATACATTGCTGTTACGATGCCTTTCATGAAAACACCAAGTAGTTGTTTGCGTTATTACCACCATAACGATAGCTAAAATAGAAAACGAAGCTACAATTTCTACGAGAGTAAAACCCCTTCGCCTTGGTTTAATTCTGTTTTGTTTTATGTTCACGATAACTCCACCATCATTTTTATCAGTGGCATGAACATGGCAATTGCAATAAAGCCAACCATTACGCCTAAAAGCAACATTAATATAGGAAAGACAACCAAAGAGAAGCGCTGGGCAAACAAAGAAGCTAGGCGCAACCTTTGGTTTCCGATTTCTTCCAATGCCCAGGGAAGATTGTTCACTTTTTGAGCAGATTGAACAAAGGGTTTCATGGATTTAGGCAACCAACCAGAAGCATCTAAACTATCTTCAAGCGAGTTGCCCAATTTGATGGAAGAATTTAGCTTTACCAACTGTTTTTGGGAAGGCCCGGAAAAACATTTCGACTCTTCCAGAAAAGTGAGTGCCTTCGAAACAACTACTTGCCCCTGCAAGGTGATTCCCATTATTTTCAAAAAACTCCCTTGCAGGTGAACACGATAAATAGAACCAACAATAGGGAAATACCATCTAGCGGTCATATTCCAAAATGGTAATACCACAATAAATGGAACAAGAACGACAAGCACAATCCAGACACCTGGAGCAAAATCAGCGATGACATTATCTTTCTGGCCAAAGGTAGGTAACCAACTAAAAAACTTCAAAAGTAGAAGAGTTACCCAAGGAAGGGAGTAATCAAAATCTTTAAAAATGCGCTCAAATCTAGGAGCAATAAAAACCATAAAAAAAACTGCAACATTCAATGTTGAAATCACCATAAAAAACAAGTAAGCCATGCGAGGTAAAACAGTGAGCCAGAAAAGATCCTTCTGCCAGCGCCCGATAATCGAAAGACAGGAAGAAAAATTTCCCGTGACTTCGCCTAGAGAAAGTGCGAGAAACACTTCCTGCGAAACCAAATCGGGGTACTCCCTCAATGCCTTGGTCAAAGAAAAACCCTGCTGCAATAGTTCGATCAATCCTGCAACTCGCTTATCAAAGCGCCAAAACTTGTAGTAAATAAGGTAATAAGCTGGGTTCATAGATGAAAGAAAACAAATAATTATAAATTCACGAAAGTATCCTTTGGGCCTATCAGCAATGTAAGCGTTCAACATGGGGACAATAGGTTTATCGGCTTCAAAAGTAGACAGTAAAAGGTTGTGAAACTCTTCCTGCCTGACATGCCTGTAATAAAAGAAGGAAACCATGGACCAGGTAGAAAAAGCAAAGTACATCATCGCATAATACAATGCTAAGACTTGAAGCCTCATTACGCACAACATGATAAAAACTAAAACAGGGAACAACAACCCTACGAGGATCATAGTGATAAGTAATCGGATGCTTTTATTCTTTTTGTTCATTTAAATGTTGAAGTAGGGTTTTAAAAACTCAATTACTCAATCCTTGAAGCAAATTTATCAGGGGAAGAAAAACCGCAAACACAAAAATAGAGGTAATGAATCCCGCACACAACACAACAAGTAAAGGCGGAAAAATATTTTGGACCATTTGTGAACGCACTGCAACCTGCCTGGAATACATTTGCGCTGCTTGCTTCAATGCTTGAGAAAGATTCCCGTTTAATTCCCCCATGCCTGCCATCCATGAAACAACTTCTGGAAGAATTTTAAATTCTTTAAGCGCTTGCGCAAGAGAAGAACCCTGACGCAATTTTTCTGCAATTTGAATCCCACCTACTTTCAAAATCGGATCTGAGCCGGCTTGGGCGGCTAGCTCGAAAGCCTCAGGCAATGGCATTTGATTTTCAACCAAGATTGCAAGTAAATCCGTAAACGCGGCCAACCTAGCAGAGCGAATTAAAACTCCAAATACTGGAAGGGAATAAATCAGTCTGGCCCAATTACAACGCCCTGCCTCGGTTGCATTAAACACCTGGCGCAACCCAATGGCTGATATCACAATCACACCCACAGGAATTACCAGTGTTGGTATCGGATTTCGGCAAACATCAACAATCAATTGAGTAAAAAAAGGCAGGCGCATGCCAAAATCACTGAAAATTGAAATGAACTGCGGCATGACAAATATCATGATCATAATTGTCAATAATATTGCAATCAAGATAACCATCATTGGATATAGCAACGCAGTATAAACCACCGAAGAAAGATCAGAAAGGCTTC
>CAMDHK010000170.1 GCA_945897965.1 Candidatus Kuenenia stuttgartensis
TTTGCAGCGATAAGAGCTTCAGTTTTTTGGTTGTTTTGCAGCAATAGCTTGAGGAGTCGTTTGCGTTTTTCAAGATCGTCTGGGTCGAGCCGGGAAAGTTTTTGCAAGACATCGATTTGCATGGGTTTGTTATCAGTTTGGGCGAAAACACGGGCGAGTTGTTCAAGCCAGCGGGGATTATCGGGATCTAAAGCCATGCCCGATTGCAAAGTTTCGGTCGCCTTTGGAAATTCCCCCGCATCATAAAAGATTCTACCCAGCAGAAAAAGGATGTCTGGATCGGGGTTGATCTTCGCAGAATCTTCAAGAAGGGCCTGCTCTTTTTTTGTATCGCCTGCTAGCTTTGCAAGTTTGGCTAAAACTAGGGATGCTCGAGGTTGGCCTGGCTTATTTGAAAGTGCTGCTTCTGCAAATTTTCTAGACTCGGCCCGATCTCGGTTTATTAGTAAAAGCGCCAACTCGCCTTGGGCATCTGCATCGGTTGCATCTGCTTCGATGGCTTTACGCAATTCTTCAACACTTCGCAGTTTTGGTTTATCACTAATCAAGGTCTTTGCGGTAATTTCCTTGATGTAAGCGAGATATCCTTTTTCAAAGTTTGCAGTTTTGGATTTAGTCACAAGTTCGATTGCCAAGTCTGTTCCATTTCCCTTGGCGAAAGATTCGAGCATATTGCGTGACGCCTCTTCGCCATGTGTTTTCTGCAGGTATTCGACATAAAGCAAACTTTGGCAGTAAGCCATCTGCCAATCAATGGGCGATCTGGGTCGCTGAAACCCGAGGTTGATATTGCTTAGGTTGAAAAGGTTGTTGGATTGAATGCGTTGTTTCAATTCTTTGTTCCAGGCGTCTGATCTGGGGTAACCTTCGAGCGAAACAGCTAGCCCTTCGGTTAACCAGTGGGGCACCATGAATTGGGATTGTTCAAGGTTGAAGATATGGGTCAGCTCATGGCGCATAACCCTAGCCCAGTTGAAAGGCTTGTTCATGGTTTTACTTTGTGGAGAAACCATGGTGATAACTTTGCCTGTGCAAGCGCCAATAGTATGAAGATCGGGCACGCCAACGGTTCTGCCACTGAACATTTCGTGATTGGAGAAGACTTCAACAAGGATTGGTTCTTTGGGAGAGAAACGAAATCTGGCATTAAGCTGTACGAAGATTTCTTCCATAAAGAATGCCATATAAGTGACGAGGGGTTTATCCTGCGAGGCATCGAATTTAAAGATGAAGTGTTCGGTTTTCAGGGTTTCATATTTATCAAGATGCCTTAAGACTTTGAGAGAGTTGGCAGTTTGGACATGAAACGGATCAGCTTTCAGCCCTTTCTCGAGAAGAGTGCGGGCCTCCGGTTCCCTGCCCATTTGCAGAGAAAGCATAGCAAGAGAAATTAATGGTTCTGGAAGATTGGGTCGTAGTTCGATGGCTTGCTTTAAGCGGATTTCAGCTTCAGAAAAACGCCTTCGGGAAGAAAGAAGTTCGCCCATTTCGAGGTAGAAAAGAGCTGGCTTTTTATCAAATGAAAGCGCTTCCTTTTCTAGGTTTTGTAGTTCAGCAGTTTTTCCATCAAGCCAGGCAAGCGCACCAAGCCTACCCAGAATTTTTTCGTCTCGTGGTCTGGCTTTTCTTGCCAATGCAAGTTGTTCTCGTGCCTTTGCAGAATTACTTTCCGCCAAGCTGATTTCGGAAAGAAGAATTAAAGCATCCGGGTGGTTGGGCTGAGATTTCAATGCTCGTTGGGCAAATGATTCCGCCTCTTGATATTCCATTTTTTGAATTGCAGCTTCGCCTTTGCCTACTAAAGCTTCGGGGGCTTCTGGATTAATGGCAAGGACTTTAGAAAAGGCAGTGAGGGCTTCTGGTCGGTTGTGTTTTTCGAGGAGGATTTTTCCTGCTAGGGCTTCTGCGGGCCAGAAATCTGGATCAATTTTAAGAGTGTCTTTCAGTAAATCATTCAGAATGGTTTCGAGTTCATCGCCTAGGGCATACCAACGGGCGTTTTCCAAGCTAGCTTGGGCGATAATCAATAAATCTTCAGGCTTCTTATAGGCATTGGGCGTTTCAAGCTTATCGGAGTAGGATTTTACAAACCACTGAAACGCTGAGAGTGCTTTGGGAATTTCGCCACCTTCCCAGAGTATGCGGGCTTTTACCCATCGTGCTTGCAGGTGATCAGGGTTTTGCAACAAAGCGTTTGCAGCAGAAGTTTCAGCATCGTTCCATAGTCCCATTAGGAACTGTATTTCTGCCTTACGACCAAGAACATCGGCAGAGGGGTTTTTGAGGTCTGAGATTATTTTCAAGGCAGTGTTGAGGTCGCCTTGTGCTTCGCTTATTTTGCTAAGGCCAATGGTTGCAGCGTGTGCAGTTTTTGGATCTTTCAGAATTTCCTGATATTCATCTTTTGCTTCCTCTAGTTTTCCGGTGAGAAGAAGTTTTCTGGCTTGAACCAAGTCTGCAGCAAAGCAAATGTTTTCGTTCATTTGCATGAGAAAAGAAATTAGAAAAAGGCTCAGAAACCCCATGGGTGAAATGGTTTTGGAAATTATGAAAGGGTTAAGGGCACGGGGTATTATCATTTGAAAGTGTGCTCGGGGCCGGGGAATTTTCCAGTGCGCACCTCGCTGCAATAGGAAGTAATTGCAGCTCTAATAATATCTGCGATGTCGGCATATTTTTTGCTGAAGCGCGGATGAAACCCTGTGGTCAGGCCCAGTAAATCATGGCCAACAAGTACTTGCCCATCGCAATGCGGGCCAGCACCTATCCCAATGGTTGGTATTTTTAAGGTGCTGCTGATTTTTTGTGCGATGTCGGGTGGAATGCATTCTAGAACAATTGCAAACGCTCCGGCTTCTTCGACCGCAAGGGCATCTTGGAGAATCTCGTTTTCGTTGCGTTGCATTTTAAAGCCACCAATTCTGCGAACAGATTGTGGCGTCAGGCCCACATGCCCCATCACCGGAATATCTGCGTTGGTTATCGCTCTGATGGTTTCGGCAACGCGCCTTCCACCCTCGAGCTTTACGGCATGAGCACCAGTTTTTTTAAGAACTTTCCCTGAGTTCTTCAGGGCTTGTTGTGCGGATTCTTGATAAGTCATGAAGGGCAGATCAACAACAACCAAACTATGGGAGGTTGCGCGAGCCACCATTTCTGCATGATAGATCATTTGTTTTAAGGTGACCGAAAGTGGGTCGGATTTTCCTTGGATCACCATGCCTAGGGAGTCGCCTACAAGAATGCAGTCGATTCCTGCTTCATTCATGATTTTAGCACTGGGAAAATCATAGGCAGTGGCTACAGTTATTTTACGACCTTGAGATTTTGCTAAAAGAAAATCAGGTACGGTAACTGGTTTAGTATCAGTTTGGGTGATTTGCTTGGTCATTTTAGCCACGCTTTGCCCCATAATTTAATGATTTATTGGAACTATTACTATGTTAGCGTCTCTGGGCAAAAGGCATAGAAAAAACCCAAAATCTAAAAATGAATATTTTAGAGGCATTCATTTCGTTGACATCCTAAATTTAAAGAGTATGATGTCCATTATCTCATATGAATAGTCTTGGATAGAGACTAGTAATACAAGGCTAGAATTCATTCCCACATCGGTATTGCCTTAAACTGATTTAAATCAGGCAAGGTGCCCAAGAGCAAGGATTCATGGCAGTTAATCAGCAAAATCAGTCGTCGATGAAAGTTATTTCTGATCCTAAAGTTTACCTCATGGGTAAGCAAATGATCAATGATGGTACTCTAAACCAGTTCCTTGAGGATCATGGTGTTTCCTGGCACTCGGATACCGAAGTAGCAGGGGAATACCTGACCGAAGTGGCAGGGCGTGTTTGCTACATGAGTTTTGCCAAGCCCAGGCCGGGTGGTAATCATGCTTATATCGAGCATATTCTTGAAGTCGGGCATGGTTCGGTATTAGAACATGCCGTATGGAGTTTTGTTTTTACAGGCGTTAGCAGGTCGTTAACTCATGAACTTGTAAGGCATCGGGCTGGTATGGGGTATTCCCAACTAAGCCAGCGATATGTTGATGAATCAGTAGCAGAATATGTTGAACCTGATTGCATAGCTGCCGACCCAGAAGCCCATAAAATCTGGCTTGAAACCGTTGAGGCTGCTCACAAGGGTTATATTAAGCTGGTCGAGATTTTGGCAGAGAAGTTCAAGGATGAGCCTGATCGTACATTAAGGCGTAAGTTAGCTAGGCAGGCTGCAAGAAGTGTGCTTCCCAATGCCACAGAAACCAAAATTTTTGTTACAGCAAATGCCCGTTCACTGAGGCATTTCATCGAAATGCGCGGTAGCAGGCATGCTGAAGATGAAATTCGCAAGCTTGCAATTGCAGTCTTGAAAATTTTGCAAGTTGAAGCACCTAATTTGTTTGGTGACTACCAACTTGTGCCCCTTCCCGATGGTACTTTTGAAGCGGTAACGCAGTATCGGAAAGTATGAACTCTCATCAACCCGGACCCGGACGCGGTAGAGGCAACAAAGGCCCCTCTCGCAAACCTAATTATCGTGACGGCAGACCGCAAAATTCCCAGCGGCAAAATAGGCCCTATCAGGGATCTCAAGGGTCCCAAGGAGGGGATGGCTTCAGGCCTCCTGTTGAACCCGCAATGGATCTTCCATTGCCCGAAGATGCTGTCAGCCTTCAAGGCGTTCTCGAAATTCACCCCAGAGGTTATGGATTTCTTCGTAACCCTGCCAAGGATTACGCTCCGCAACCTTCTGATCCCGCTGTTGCCTCCGCACTTATCCAAAGGCTGAAACTTCGTGAAGGTCTTTTATTGGGCGGCATGTGTGAAGCTTTTCGTGGCACACAACCTCCCCGCCTTCTTAAATTGGAAACAATCGAAGGCAAAAATCCTGATAGCTTTACTCAGCGTAATTTCGATGACCTTACCGCTATCGACCCCCATGAATTAATCAAATTAGAAACTGGAAAAGAACCCCTTACCACCAGGGTTATGGATTTGCTTACCCCTATTGGGAAAGGCCAAAGAGGCCTTATTGTTGCACCCCCTAGAACAGGTAAAACGATTCTTCTGCAGCATATCGCCCAAGCTGTTTCCATCAATCATCCTGAAATGCACCTTGTTGTTCTTTTGGTTGATGAACGGCCCGAAGAAGTTACTGAAATGCGTAGAACTATCAAAGGCGAAGTAATTGCCAGCAGTTCTGATCGTGATAGCGCAAGTCATGTTCGTACAGCTGAACTTGTGGTTGAGCGAGGCCGTAGGTTGGTAGAGCAAGGCAAGCAGGTATTCATCTTGCTAGATAGCCTTACGAGGCTTGCCCGTGCGTACAACAAAAACACTGCTAATAGTGGTAGAATTATGAGCGGTGGTGTTGATTCCAAGGCATTGGAAGTTCCTAAAAGGCTTTTTGGAACAGCACGAGCTTTTGAAGAGGGTGGCAGCCTTACTGTAATGGGAACAGCATTGATTGATACGGGAAGCCGTATGGATGAAGTGATTTTTCAAGAATTCAAAGGCACCGGCAACATGGAAATGGTGCTGGATCGTAAGCTTGCAGACAGGCGTATTTTTCCCGCAATGGATATTTGTCAGTCGGGTACCCGAAAAGAAGAAAAGCTGCTGTCGCCTGAAGTGTTGAAAAAGGTGCATTTGCTTCGAAGGATGTTGGTAACCATGGGGCCTGTAGAAGCGATGGATGTACTTATCAAGAAGTTATCAAAAATGACGGGTAATCAAGCATTTCTCGACTCTATGCTTTAAAAAGCTTCATTTCTTACAGCTCTAATTTTAACTATACTTTCATAATTTGTTTGTTGATTTAGTTTTGTTAGTCTAGCAATAATATTATTCGCTTAATTATTCTTACTTTTATTATTTTTAGGGCAAAAAACATGTTTAAGATAACCCGCAAAGGTTTTACCCTGATCGAGTTGTTGGTGGTAATTGCCATAATTGCAATTCTTATTGGATTGTTATTGCCTGCAGTGCAAAAAGTTAGAGAAGCTGCTGCTCGCATGAAGTGTCAAAACAATTTAAAGAATCTGGGCCTGGCATGCCATAATCTGGAAGGCGTACGCGGAGGCTTACCTCCTTCAAGTGTTCAAAGTCCTTCAGCAATTGATATACCTGGTTTGAAAGAGTTTCAAAAAAGTGGAACTACAGGAACCCTTGCTGCTCATTATGCAAAGCATTGCTTTCTCTCAATTATTCTTCCTTATATTGAACAGGGAAATGTGCTTAAGCAAGCCGGCGGGGCCTATGATCTTACTCAGGATTGGTATGCTGCTATAAACCGCTCCGCTTCGGGTACGAGAATTCCTACATTTGAATGCCCTTCCACGCCCTTCGGACATAGTTTTTCAACTTCATCTCTTTCTGCTGCGGACCAAACTACTTATGGTGCCGGTTGGACATTACCAACTGCTGATTACATGGCGGTAAACCGCTCGAATAACCGGGCCATTATCTGGACCACCATGGGGTTAACGGATCCTGGGGTTAATTCGGATTCAATAAAAGGTGTACTTGCCTCCAATCAATTCACCAGACTTCTTTCAGTGACCGATGGCTTGAGCAACACCATCATGCTGGCTGAAGCATCTGCAAGACCTCAAGACTGGAGATTAGGAAAATTAGCCAATCCATTAGCAGGCGGTGCCTCGCCCTATATGAATGGGGCTTGGGCACATTCTGGTAACGATATTGCAATCGATGGTTCAAATGCTGCTGGATCAACTTTGTCTGCTGCTGCTGATGTGCCCACTGCTTGTCGGGTGAATTGTACCAACCAAGGCGAAGTGTATAGTTTTCACTCAGGTGGTGCAAATATATGTATGGGTGATGGTTCCGTACGATTCATGTCGGAATCAGTAAGCTTAAAAGCGCTGTTGACCATGGCAGCCCGTGCGGATGGGAATCCCCCTTCCGAGTAATAACTTTAACTTGTAAAACCTCGCTTTTTGGCTTTAACTCCCTAATATTTCATTAGGTATGTATCAACCAATTTACTTTTGAAAGTGAAAGAAAACCATGGAACGCACGCTTGTACTTTTAAAACCCGATGCTGTTCAACGCAGGCTTATCGGATCTTTAGTCGCACGATTCGAACTCAAAGGTTTGCAAATCGTTGGAATGAAACTTGTCCATGCAAGCAAAGAACTTGCTGAAAAACATTACGATGCACATCGTGAAAGGCCTTTCTTCCCATCCTTGATTCAATTCCTTACCGGTGGCCCTACCGTTGCCTTGGCTCTTCAAGGGCCCAATGCAGTTGCTGTTGTTCGCAACTTAATGGGGCTTACCGATGGGGCGAAATCTCCTCCTGGAACCATTCGTGGCGACTATTCCATCAGCGTACAAAACAACTTGGTTCATGGCAGCGACAGTGTCGACAATGCCAACCAAGAACTTGCGTTGTGGTTTAAGGCTGATGAATTAATTTCGTATCAGGGTTGCGATCAGAGTTGGGTGGTTGGTTAATTCGAGAACGATATTTATAATAGAAGAGAGGTGCGTGCTAATTGCATGCGCCTCTCTTTTTTCATTTCATCCGATAGGAATTGTTAGCTGACCAATTTTTTTAATTCTTCAAGAGCTTTGGGAACGCCCGTTTTAGGCTCTTCATTTGCTTCATATTCCAAAGCCATGTAACCTCTGTAATTCACTGATTTAAGAATCTCCACAAGTTTCTTGAGGTCTGCATCTTCTTTCTTCTGACCTGCTTTTTGTATTTCTGTTTTAACCTGAACCGTTACTGCATAAGGAGCAAGCTTGGCCAAGTCGCCATAAGGATCTGCAGTGTGAAAATTTCCGGTGTCCAGGTTTACCCCGAAATAAGGGTGATTGATGGATTTCACAATCGAAAGAATTTGTTCAACACTTGCAGTGATGCCGCCATGATTTTCAAGCGCTAAAATCACACCAAACTTGGCTGCATAATCACAAGCCTGCCCGATGGCATTGATGCAACGCTCTTTAGCTTTCTCTTCGGTATCACCTTTGGCAATGGTGCCTGCGAAAATTCGGATAGTTTTGCAACCTAAAATACTACACCGCTCAACCCATTCGTTGACTGAAGTCATCTGTTCTTTTAATTTGGCAGCATCTGGAATGCAGAAATTATTGCCCACTGCGCTACCACTAATATCCAACCCAAGCTTCGTACAAAAGGATTTGTATTTTGGAAAGAACTCTTTAGAGGTATCAGGGAAATAATAAGAGGTGGGCTCAATTGCGCCTAATCCTTGTTCCGAAGCATACTCTGCAAATTGTTCCAAGGTCATGGTGGGCTTGTTCGTGCCTTTAAACTCCAGGTATTTTCTAAAGCTGTATGCCGCTAGGCTAAGCTTGATCAGTGATTTTCCAGTTCGTTTGACTGGTTCAATAGCAAAGGAAGAGTTGTTTGCAATAAGGGCTGTAGAAGTAGAGGTAAATGCAATTTTGCCAAAGGTTCGTCTGTTAATCATGGTGAAACCTCCTGAAGTTTTTGGAAGAAATGCACTATAACCGGGAATAGGGGCACAATCAAATATTTATGATGCTAAACAAAAGCATACATTTAGCTGCATAAAGTGGCTGATTTATCAAAAGTAAAGGGCTTTAGTAGCTTATCAAACCGAATAATCGTAACCAATACAGATATTACGAATTAAATCTGACAAAGATGCCCCTTTTTGTCTGGCAGATAAATGCTAAACTAATGTCATATTTTGATATTAGAGTATGCCATGACACAAACTAACATTTTCGCCAGTGTTCCGAACGATAAAACTTCCCAAACGGATGATGAGCGCATTCGCAATGTGATCCCGTTGCCTTCGCCGGAGAATTTGATCAGGTTTTTTCCTGTTCAAGGAACGCCTGTCGAAAAATTGATTGCAGATACTCGTAAAGCGGTGAAGGACATTCTTCGGGGTAAATCGGATAAACTTTTAGTGGTGATTGGGCCCTGTTCAATCCATGATCCAAATGCTGCAACAGAGTACGCATCTAAATTGGCACTTGCCCG
>CAMDHK010000171.1 GCA_945897965.1 Candidatus Kuenenia stuttgartensis
GCATTTTTGAAATCTAATCAACAGGAAATAAAAGTTGATAAGGGTCTGCCCTTGCTTGTATCAGGCCATCAACCCGAATTGTTTCATCCAGGAGTCTGGATCAAGAATTTTGCACTGCACTCCATCTCTAAAAAACATGGTCTTACCCCGCTTAACCTCATCATTGATAATGATGTAGTCAAAGATTCATCAATTTCTGTTCCCGTGATTCCAATGGGGTTAAAGAAGTCGATTGTGGTTGCCTGTAATTTTGATAAAGATAATTCTGGAATGCCCTACGAAGATTGGGCGATCAAAAATCATGATATCTTCAAATGCTTTGGTGAAAATTTAAAAGAGCTCACTGCTACCTGGGAAAATATCCCCATGGGTGTCAGCTTTTGGCAGGATGTTTCAAAGGCTGTTGCAATAGGCTTAAAACCGGGGCTGGCCTTTACCCATGCACGCAGAAAATGGGAGCAGCATCTAGGCTGCAACAACCTTGAGCTTCCCGTAAGTATACTTTGTGGCACTAAGTCGTTCTCGCTTTTTGCTATGGATATCATCAGTAAAGCAGAATCGTTCGCAAATTTGTTTAATCAGGCGGTTGCAACCTATCGAACAAAGCATGGGCTTAAAAGCAAGAACCATCCCTTCCCGGATTTAGGCGTTGCGAAGGGTTGGGCGGAAACGCCATTCTGGTTGTTACTTCCCGGCGAAAGTAGAAGGCAAAGGCTGGGGGTAAAAAAAGAAGCTTCAGGAGAAATCATTCTGGGTACACCCGGCCCACAGGGGGTAAGAATCAGCTTGGGTGTTAAAGATCAACTTGCTGCTTTTAAAAATTTGGAGATGCAGGGAACCAGAGTAAGGCCTCGTGCTTTATCCACCACGATTTTTGCCCGCCTATTACTTTCGGATGCATTCATTCATGGAATCGGTGGCGCCAAGTATGATGAAGTTACGGATCAGATGATTCAGGATTTTTATCAGGTAACTCCCCCTGCATTCATGGTGGTTTCTGCAACCGCAAGATTGAACCTGATCAAGAATGTTGAAACTGAATCTTCCGTAAAATCTGAAAATCAAATTGCCAGGGATATCTGGTGGAACCCGCAACGGCATGCCCCTGCAAAGCCCGATTCTCAGTGGGATGATTTGATTGTGCAAAGGGAGAAGTTTTTGCAACTTCCTTGCAACACCCATAGTGAGCGCAAAGAAAGATATCAAAAACTGAGAGCAAATCTCGATGGCCTGCGGGTTTGGGTTAAAACCGATTATCAACAAGAAGTTGAAAAAGCTAAGCACTTGCAAGGCCAATTCAAAGTGCAACAACAGCTGCAAAGCAGAGACTATTCCTTTATCCTGCATTCAGAACAGAAATTAAAATCGCTGTTTAAGCCATTCTTGTAGAAGCTACTTTTTCTTGCCCTGTTTCGAAGTGGGATCCATCTGCTTAAGTATTTTGGGATCTGGAGTTTCGCTAAACTGCTTCCAATAAAGTTCCTTGAAGGGATTTATCTTAGGCCCGGTTGCATCTTCATTCACTAACAGCGGAGTAACCTCCAGCCACCACTGATCAATTGCACCTTTAAGTTTTTGTACAACCTCAGGGCTGGTTTCTGCAATGTTGTTCTTTTCCCCGGGGTCGGTTGAGATATCAAACAGTTCCCACTTTTCGCCCTGCCTTACATTGTTAACTAGGTTGTAGCGGGTGTTCCTTGCAGAAACAGAAGAGTACTTGGATTCAGAAGCTTTGCCTTTTTCCCAGCGCCCAACATGGGTGAAAAGAACACGATCATCCCACGCAGCTTCTGGGTTTTTTAGGAGGGGAAGAAAACTTCGCCCTTCAACTTGTAAGGCTGCTTCCTTGGGCATGGGGATGTTTGTAATTTGAAGCAAGGTGGGAAATATGTCGATGTGGGCGGTCAGCTTGTTGCAATCTTTGCCCCCCGTGAAACCCGCGGGCCAGCGCCAAAATGCAGGAACCCGGGTGCCACCCATGTAAGGGGTATTTTTCGAACCTCGCATGCCTGCGTTGAAAATTTTCACTCCTGCAGTACCGCCGTTGTCGGTCATGAATATTAGAAGCGTATCCTTGGAAATCCCCGATTCATCGAGGAATGTCATGAGTTTGCCCATGTTGTCATCAATATTTTCAATCATGCCAAAAAACTTGGCTGCATCAGGGGGCACCTTTCCTTCATATTTCTTTTCGTACTCTGGTGGGCAGATTAAGGGGCCATGGGGTGCATTAGGGGTGATGTAGGTGAAGAAGGGTTTATTTGCTTTTTGCTGAGCAGTCATCCAAAGAATGGCTTGGTTGAAAAAAACATCAGTGCAGTAGCCCTTGGTTTTTTCGAATGTTCCGTTGTGAAGAATAGCAGGATCGAAATATTTATTATTGGGGGCATCTCCACAACTGCCCGGATAGGTTTGACCAATCCCACCTGCACCATGGATGAACATTTCATCAAAGCCTCGTTTGTTAGGCCAGTAGGCGGGCTCATCGCCCAGATGCCATTTGCCAAATATCCCGGTGGTGTAGTTTGCGGTTTTCAAAACTTGGGGAAGGGTAATGGATTTGGGGTTAAGCCTTTCCCTTTCGAAAATAGTGTGAGTGATACCATTTTTGAATTCATGCCTGCCTGTCATAAGTGCGGAGCGAGTAGGGGCACAAGTAGGGCTGACATGAAAATCCGTGAAGCGAACACTTTGCGAATGAAGCTTATCGAGGTTTGGTGTTTTAAGAATTGGGTTGCCATGGACTGCGATATCGCCATAGCCTTGATCATCGGTCATAACGATGATGATGTTGCGGGGTGTTTCAGAAAGTAAAGCAGCGCCAAGGGCCAAAGTGATAAGCGTAAACATAAATATCTCCATGATGAATGTCAGGGAGATATTGTAATGTTGTTTAGAGAAGAATGCACATATTAACTAGGCAAGACTTTATTGGCCGAGGGAAGTAAGCATTTCTTTGGCATCAGGGAAATCGGGTTGGTTGGCAAGCGCCTTGATCAGGTGTTCGCGGGCTTCTTCTTTTTTACCAACATGTTCCATCATGCGGGCAACTTGATAATGGGCCTTTGCTGGTTCGTTGATCTTGATGAAGACTTTGTAGCTTTCTTCAAATTTTCCGTTTCGACAAAGTGCAAAGCCATAGGTGTTGATGAACTGCCTGTTTTCAGGTTCGAGTTTTACAGCAAGGGCTAAATCTGCGAGTGCGATGTCCCATTCTTTTTTCCTGGCATGAAGCATTCCTAGTTCGAACCAAATGCCTGCTTCCTTGGGGTGCTTCTTACCAGCTAGTTCGTAGGTTTCTTGAGCGTGCTGGTAATCTTCCATGCTTGAATAAAGTCTGGCTAGGCCCACCAAAGCTTGAAGATTATCAGGCTCGATGGAAAGTGCCTGCTGGTAAGCTTTGCGTGCATCTTCGAAAAGCTGCTGGCGTTGCAAAGAAGATCGCTCGAGGTTCTTGGCCTCGATGGCTCGGAAGTCGCCAAAGGCTATGCAAGTAGCAGCCTTGGGTGCGCGTGTGGGGGCTTCTTTTTCGGAACCCGGTTTGGTTACTACTTTTTCATTAACATTGAAGGATTTATCTTTTAATGCGAAGTCTGTGCCTGTGAGGGTGCAACCCACCAGAGTGGAACAGAGCGCGGGCAAAACTAGGAATATTCTTTTCATGGTAACTCTCCAACCAGCTAAACAAGCAAAGTTCAGAAGTTGGGGCCACCGGGTGAAGCGAGGAAGATCAGGCAAAGTCGCCGATGAAGCTGCCTGCTGCCTCTGCGATCAACTCGCGTGACAACACAACTGGACTACCACGAAATCGGCATATTGAGGCCACTGTCTCCAGCAAATCACGACAATCGCTGGCACGAACTGACCTGCCTTTGGAGTAATAGCGATCAAATAGGTAGTCCACGGCTTCGGGGCAGGGTTTCATCGAAAGTTTTTTGCAATACATCTCAAATATCTTCTCGTAGATGTCTCTTTTGGGTGCGTTGATTTCTACCTTATGCCTCATGCGTCTGAGGAAAGCTTCATCAACAATATCCTTGGGATCGAGGTTGGTTGAGAAGATGGTTAACTGTTCGAAAGGTACTTTGAATTTTTGCCCGCTTACCAAGTTGAGGTAATCTACCCGGCTTTCCAAAGGTACAATCCAGCGGTTGAGTAGCTCTTTAGGGCTACATAATTGCCTGCCAAAGTCATCGATGAGAAAGATTCCGCCATTGGCTTTCACATGCAAAGGGCCCTGGTAATAATTAGATTCTGGGCTGTAGCGGGGCTCGAGCATGCTGAGGCTTAATTCGCCACCTGTAATGATCACCGGTCTGCGAATGCGAACCCAACGGCTATCATGATTGCTGGTATTCAAGAGCCTGCGGATTGCAGCCTCTGCTTCATCTTTCGGTGCCTCTGCTTGGACTTCATGCGGGATATGAATTGCAGGGTCAAATATGGAGATGATGTTGCCTTCAAAATGGAAGGCATATGGGACAAATATATCGCCACCCTTGCGATTCATGAAGTCGCCTATGGCTTGGGCGATCGAGGTTTTTCCTGTACCAGGCGGGCCATAAATGAAAATAGATTTGCCACTAAGAATGGCAGGGCCAACTGCATTGAAAAGTTCATCGGTAATCACCAGATGGCTAAAAGCTTCTCTTAAAGCCTGGGGATCAACGGGAAGGTTGGTCACCGCCTGCTTGTAGGTTTGATCAACATAATCTTCTAGGCTAACTGGGGCGGGCCCAACATAGCCACAAACCTTCATGGCATCTTGTGCTCTTCGTCTGCCTAGTTCCGTAAGGTTGAATTTGTAACTGGCCCTGCCAATAAGGTCGCCACCTGAAACATCGATGCACTTTTCGTTTTTAAGGAAGACCAAAGCTTCTTCAATGATTTTAAAAGGTAGGCACAAGGATTTAGAGATATCCATCCCAAGCATTGCGCCCTTGGTATAAATCGCTCTTAAAACCATTTCCGAAAGCATGCCCGAGTTAAGGCCAGTTTCCTTAAGATTATCAGGGCATTGAGGCGCAGTGGGGATGTATTGATCTTTGTCTTGGGGTTTCACTTTCGCTCCTTAAGCATCATTTTCTCATCATCAGCCAGATACCGAAGGCGAGTATTATCAAAGAGAATTGGATAAATATCGCCCTATCGGAAAAGACAAAATTCCACCAGTAATCAAAGTTCAAATACATCACGCTGAAGTTTCCTAATTAAAGGGGTACAGCTTAATTCTAGGTAATTAATACCCGCCTGTGTTCCCTGTTCCTGAAGAACTTCCAGAAGAACCACTGCCACCACTTTGGCTAGAATTACTGCCGCCAGAAGACGACCCAGATTGGCCATTGGTAAAGACACCCGTAACGCCTGATTGTTTGCCGTTTATAATACGAGCAGCTTCAATCCCTGAGCCTGAAACCTCTGCAGGGTCATGCAGCACCACTTGGAATTCAGGATGCACCTTGTCTTGCGAAATATTGGTCATGTAAGTTTTGATGTTTTCGCTTCGAGCCATGTTGAGTTCTTTGTTGTTAACTTTTTCATCAGGGTTTTGGGCAACTTGCAGGAAAATAACTTCCTGTGCTGCAGGCCTTCTGCGCGCAAGCCTCTTTAAATGATCTTTACCCATTGCATTAAGTTCGGGCTTTCCTGATTCAAAATGAAAATCCCAAACGGTTTGGTCCAGCACATTGCCATTGCTTACTTGGGGCGCCAAGGTTGCCCTTACCGAATTACGGGCATCCACATTGTAACGCTTTGGGTAATAAGGATCGACCACATCACGGTAGCCAAAACAACCTGTAAAAGTTAAAGACAAAGGAACCAAGCAAAGAAAAAAATTCTTGTTAATGTTAAACTTCGAGTGAATCATGACTAACCTCCTTGTATGAATCCCACTTATAAGCAATCGGCCATCCATGGCCTGATGATTAAATTAAAACGCCCCAGACATCATCATCTTGATTGCGGCAGGGCCAACCAGAATAATGAAAACACCCGGGAATATGAAAAATAACATTGGGAAAAGTAACTGCACCGCACACTTAGCAGCTTTTTCTTCCGCCATCTGCCTGCGCTTGGTTCGCATCGTATCTGATTGAACCCTAAGAGCATTGGCGATGGAAGAGCCAAAGCGATCAGCCTGAATAATAATAGTGGTAAGGCCCCGTAAATCATCTACGCCATTTCTTTCGCCCAAATCGCGGAGCACTTCTTTTCTAACACGTCCTATTTGAAGCTGGAAGTTGCAAAGGCTAAGTTCTGAAGCCATTACCTTGGCATGATCCTTCATCTCATCGCAAACTTTGCGCAGTGCAGCATCAAGGCCCAAACCGCTTTCAACACAAACAACTAAAAGATCAATAATATCAGGCAGAGTAAGGAAGATTTCTTGCTGCCTGGTTGTGCGCACATACCACAACCCGATTTTTGGAATGTACATGCCGATTGCACTGAAAATAACCACATACTTAAGGCCATCATAAGTCATGCCATAAGCTGGAATAAAGTAAGCAATGGAAGGCAAACTGAAGATTAGCAGAGTGATGAATCGCAGGCCCTGAAAAATTGGGACTGCATTTTCGCTACGAAACCCCGCAGCGGAAAGCTCTTTACGAATTTCGGTTTGCTCGCCTTCGGTAGAAGGCATCATGGGCGATGCGAGAGCCTTGGCAGTCTTCAACAGCATGTTGAAGATACCGCCTTTTGAATCAGAGGATTCTGCCTCGGTGATTGCATCCTTGCTGGAAAGTTTTTTTAATCGATCGGTTTGTTCGCTTTTGTTTGTAGCTGAAAATAAACTGAGCAAACTCCAGATACCAACGCCCACAAGGAGAGCGAGAAGTAAAGGAATCAAATCTTGCATGAATTCGGGTATTGCCATTTCTCTCTCCTTTCTAAACTTTGATATCAACGATTTTTTTAATGGTGATTGCGCCCAATATTTGCCCCACAACCAAACCAGCCAGCATTTTTCGGCCTATATCGGTAGTCCAAAGAGGCTGGATATATTCTGGATTGCTGATGCGCAAATAAATAAACAAAGCCACGGGCAATGCTAATAGCACCGTTCCGCTCATGCGGCCTTCCCCAGTAAGAGCCGCCACCTGACCTAGAATTTTGAATCTTTCGCGAACAATGTATCCGATTTTGTCGAGGATTTCAGCAAGGTCGCCACCCGTTTGTTTTTGAATCGCAACGGAAGTTGCAAAAAACTTGAGGTCAAGGCTGGGAACACGGTTGCACATTTCTTTTAAGGTATCTTCAACAGGCATGCCGAGTTTCTGTTTTTCATATGCTTTGCCAAATTCCACGCCGATGGGTTCAAGCATTTCCTGGCCAATCACTTGCAACCCTGCAGAAAGGCTTTGGCCAGATCGAAGCGCGCGTGCCAACAATTCCAAAGCTTCGGGAAACTGTTCGGAGAATTTTTGCAACCTTGCGTTGCGTTTTTGATACAACCAAACCCAAGGTATTACCATTAAAGGGATGGAAACAAAAGCAACATAGAATGGCAGGCCTACAGCCATCTGGATCCCAATTCCGGATAGCCCTAGCATGATCGAAATACTGATCAAAGTAGAAGGCGGGATATTGCAATCGGCTTGCTCAAAGATTTTCTCGATGGAAATCATTCTGGGCATGAAAGCTTGAATAAGAGAATTACGGTCGGTTTCTGTATAGGTTTTACGAAGGAGATCTGTCTGCCTGCTTTCTTCGCGGGTGACCTTTCCTGCTAATACATCCAGTCTGCTTTCTAATGCCTTGTTAGGTTCCTTGGTGGAAAACATGAATACTGCCATCACTAATGCAGCGACTGCGAAGAATGCCAGAACAGCGATAAGGTAAATAATGTCCAAGGTATGAATCCCTAATCCTTAAGTAGAACGCGTTCTTGAAATAAATTGGGTGGGAACTTTACCCCTGCAGCTTCCAATCTGGGTACAAAACTTGGCCGTACACCCGTGGCTTCAAACTGCCCGAAAGCCCTACCATTTGCATCGCAACCTTGTTGCTTGTAAAGGAAAATATCCTGCATGATGATCATGTCTTGTTCCATGTTCATCACCTCGGTTATGTGGGTGATTTTTCTGGGCCCACCCTGCAACCTGTTCGCTTGAATGATCAAATCGACAGCCGAGGAAATTTGCTGGCGCATGGCTTTGATGGGTAATTCCAACCCGGCCATCATCACTAATGTTTCGATACGAGCCTGGGCATCTCTTGGGGCGTTAGCATGAATGGTGGTCATGGATCCCGCATGGCCGGTATTCATGGCTTGAAGCATATCGAGAGTTTCGCCACCTCTGCATTCGCCAATGATAACTCGCTCGGGCCGCATACGAAGTGCATTACGAACAAGGTCGCGGGCGGTGATAGCGCCTTTGCCTTCGATGTTTGGTGGCCTGGTTTCCAGCCTTACAATATGTTCTTGTTGAAGTTGAAGTTCAGCAGCATCTTCGATTGTGATAACGCGTTCTTCATTGCCAATGAAGCTTGAAAGCGAATTTAGGAGAGTGGTTTTACCCGAACCAGTACCACCAGAAATAATCACATTCAAGCGGGCTTTAATGCATGCTTCTAAGAATACTGCCATTTCAGGAGTGAGGGCGTTATAGCTTAATAAATCTGTCATCATGAGGGGCTTGGTGCCAAAGCGCCTGATACTTACAGTTGCGCCATCGAGTGCCAAAGGCGCGATGATTGCATTAAAGCGCGAGCCATCGGGTAGGCGGGCATCCACCATAGGGGAGGTTTCATCAACCCGCCTTCCCATTTTAGAAACGATGCGATCGATGATTTGAAGCAGGTGGTCGTTGTCGCGGAACTTAACTTCGGAAAGAGTCATCTTACCTTTTCGTTCGACAAAGATTTTATGCGGGCCATTGATAAGAATATCACTAATGGTGGGGTCTTTTAAAAGAAGCTCGAGAGGCCCTAGGCCGAGAGTTTCATCCAAAACCTCGTCAATCAATCGTTCTTTTTCAACTCGGTTGAGCAG
>CAMDHK010000172.1 GCA_945897965.1 Candidatus Kuenenia stuttgartensis
GGAGTCGATCAAACCCTTCGAGTCTGGGCGCTGGAAAAAGATTCTTCAAAGCTAATTGTATCCGCATACGCCCATACCTCTGGCGTTACCAAGGCTGTTTGGACTTCCGATGGAACTAAAATTGTTTCCATTGGTGAAGATAAAATCTGGAAGATTTGGAATGCAGATAAACTTTCTGAAATCAAAGCTTTCAAGCCTTTGTCTGACACGCCATTGGCACTAGGGTTGTCGCCTGATGGTTTAACTACTGCAATTGCAAGAGTTGATGGCAAGTTGGATCTTTTTGATTTGAAAACCGGAGATTCGATAAGGCCTCTAGTTCCTTTCATGGAACCCAAATCCCTATTAAAAAGCTTCACCCCGACTTATTCGACAGTGGGAAAAAAAGTAACGATTTCAATCAAGGCAGATCATTTTGAAGCACCTTTTGTTGCTTCATCAAACATGAAGGGAGTAACCCTTTCTTCTTTTGCACCGTCTCCAAATAGTGGGTTGAGTCTTGATGTGCAAATTGATGCTAATGCTTTACCGGGGATTTGTAAAATCAACTGTAAAAGTTCCAAGGGGCAGGTTCTTGATATTGATCTTGAGGTCGATCGGTTTTTACGGATTGCAGAAAATGAACCTAATGATTCCCGTCTAACAGGGCAGGCTTTGGTTTTGCCTGTAAGTGTAAAATCATCGCTGCAAAGGCCGGGTGATTGCGATTGGTTTTATATTGATGCACAGGCAGGCCAAGAAATCGCAGTTCAACTTCAATCAGAAAAAGACGACAAAATTTTTGCACCCATGCTGCAAATGATTGCCCCTGATGGAACCGTTGTTGCTGAATCTGCTCAAGGTTGGTTGGCCCATGTATGCTCGCAAAAAGGCAAGTATGCTATTGAAGTTCGTGACCGAGATTATCGGGGTGGCGAAACTTTAGGATCTTACCGTTTGCATGTGGGCAGTTTTCCAATTGTGACTTCCGTTTTTCCTTTAGGAGCGCAAATAGGAAAAGAAAATACATGGTTTCTTCAGGGGGTTGGCCTTGCTGGAAAAAATGTCGTGAAGGCTACCATCCCAAATTCATTTAAGGCCGGCGATAAAGTGCCATTTGAAACCTTGTTCCCTGGGTTGAATGTCGTCGCAGGGAAAACTCTTGTTGCTTCTGATGTTTTAGAAAAAAGGTATCTTCAAAATGAATTACTTCCTGTCCCGAGTGTGGGCAATGGTTTGTTTGCTGATCAAAAAGATGTGCATGTTTGGAAGGTTGAAGCTAAAAAAGGTAATAAATTAATCATAGAAACGATGGCGAGTCGGCTTGGCTCCAATGTTGATACCTATCTCGAAATTTTAGACCCAATGGGAAACCCTTTGCCCAGAGTGGTTTTGAGAGGGCTTTCCAAAACATATACCATTTTTCGTGATAATGATTCCGTTACTTCTGGTATTCGAATTGAAGCTTGGAACGAACTTGCGGTGAATGATTATGTCGTTATTGGCACCGATTTGATGAAAATCAGGGCTCTTCCACGAAATCCAGATGATGATTGCAGGTTCTTTCAACTTGATAACAAGCGTATGGCTTTCGAAGGAACGACACCTATTCATCATTATTTGGGACAGCCTATTTACAAGGTTTCTTTGAACCCGCCTGGTTCTACTTTTCCACCCAACGGCTTGCCCCAGATAACCCTTTTTCATCAAAACGATGATGGTGGGCCTAGGCAAGGAAAAGATTCGCTGCTTGAGTTTGATCCGCCTGCAGATGGAATATACACCGTTAGAGTTCGAGAGATGCAGTCAAGATTTGGTCCTGAAGCCTGCTACCGATTATTGGTTAGGAATCCGAAACCAGATTATAACTTGCGCCTAACCCCAGCGAATCTAAGCCCAAGCCCAGGTTCTGGTGTCCCGGTGAATGTAGATATCGATCGGTTTGATGGATTTGATGCAGCCGTCGAAATTAAAATAAATGGGCTTCCTAAGGGGTTTATTGCGCCAGAGTTTTTTATTCCGCGAGGTGAAAACAGCGCAAGCTTTAGTTTGTTTGCTCAGGCAGATGCTAAAGCTCCCGATGTAGGCCATGGAAAATGGACAGTTAAATCTTCGACCCAAATCAGCGGATTAAAAGTTGAAAAAGAATTACAATTCGATGCCCCTAAATTAGGACCCAAGGGTGATTTGAAAACTATTGTCAACACGGAAGAGTTGACTGTAAAGGCTGGGACTGAAGTTAAAATTGTTGTTAAAATCGAGCGAGCCAATGGCTTCGCAGCGCGGGTGCCTCTTGATGTAAGAGGGCTTCCTCATGGTGCAAGAGTTTTAGATATTGGCCTAAATGGTATTCTTGTAAACCCTAAAGAGACTGAACGATTTGTAACCATTCAGGTCGACTCCTGGGTAGAACCCGGAAGTTATCCTTTTGTGGTACTATCCAAACGAGAGGGTAAGAACACCGAATTTGCAGCTAAATCTGTTGTTATGAATGTTGTGCGTTAGGAACTTTTGGTTGCTTGGGAATATCAGGCATTTTTAATTTTGCCAAGGGCCCCATAGCGGTAGTGGTAAGCCTTAGTAAAGGGTACCGTTCGATAAGTTGCTGCATTTGTCTGAGGTTTACCTTTTCGTAAGTTTGCATATCCTCATCAACAGATTTGTATTTACGCAGGTAAACCCAAGTCATACCGACTTCTTGAAGTCTATTCATGGTTTTTTCACCCGCCCGAACAATGCGGGAAAGCACCTTGCTTTTTGCTTGTTCAAGTTCCTCTTCGGTGATCCCCTTAGTGATAAGTTCATGAATTTGCTTGATGACGATTTCCAGATTTTTATGAGTCTGCTTGGGGTCGCATGAAAAAGAAGTGTAGAAAGCCCCAGCTCCATCATATTCATGGAACGAGCAATCTGCAGATTCTGCAAGCCCGCTATCCACGAGAGACCAATAAAGCCTACTGCCAGATTGATCGCCTAAAATCATGGCGAATAAATTAGCAGCATAGCGAAGAGGTGAGGCCGCGGGTGGTCCAGGACAAATCATTACCACATTTTGTTGCGTCGTGGTTTTCTTTTCTAGAAGTTTGAATTCAGCAGAGCCTGATGTTTGTCGGATGTGATCGCGCCTTGCCATACCGAACTTCCAATTGGTAGTGAGCTTTTCAGCTTTTTTCAAGAATTTATCCCACTCGAAATTGCCTGAGGCCACCAAGGTGATATTGGAAGCGATGTATCTGCGTTGGAAATAATCCAGCATTTGGTCGCGTTTAAGATCGATGATGCTTTGGGTTGTTCCGAGTACACTATTGCCCAATGGGTGGTCTGCAAAAAACAACTTCCGGGCATGATCAAAAACCATCCAGCCTGGGTTGTCTTCATACATTCCGATTTCTTCGATGATGACTTTTTTTTCCATTTCAAAATCAGCACTTCGTAAAGAAGGGCGAAGAATATCTGCAAGTATTTCGGTTGCATCTTGATGGTATTCGGGCAAGGTTGATGCATAAAACACAGTGTTTTCTTCACTGGTAAACGCATTGTAATTGGCCCCGATTTTGTCGAAATCTTTGTTAACCTGCGCTGCATCGCGTTTTTTTGTGCCCTTGAATAGCATATGTTCAAGAAAATGGCTTACGCCTGATTCTTCCAATGTTTCATCGCGCGAACCTGTGCGCACAAAAAATCCTACGGCTGCAGACCGTGCTTCGGGAATCACTTCGCCTATGATTGTCAAACCGTTTGAGCATTGCTGCTGATGAAATGTCACGATGATTGTTCCTTTGTAAATGACAGCTTATTTGCCGTACTTTAGTTGTTTGGTTCCCAAAGTCACAATTGTGAATTCCTTTGGGTTGTATTCTTTAACATGGCTCAGAATCGATTTAGTGGTAATTGAATCAATCGCTTTTTGTATTTCTTCAAGGGGCCTGACTCTGCCAAGGTAGTACCAGTCTACAGCGATAGAACCAGCTCTTGCAGAACTTGATTCTTCTTGAATCAGCATGGAAGATTTGAGACCAATTTTTAGTCTTTTTACTTCTTCTTCCTTAATCCCTTTAGTTAAGTTTGCAATTTGTTTGAGGGTTACATCCAAAGTTTCCTGTGCCATATCTGTGGTAGTTCCTGCGTAGCAGATAACCGCAGCAACTTCCTTGAAGTTTTGGTAAGAGGCCCAGACCGAATAACAAAGACCGCGTTTTTCCCTTACTTCGGTAAATAATCGCGAACTCATGCCGCCGCTAAGAACATTAACTGCGCCGATTGCTGCGTAAAAATCCTTGTGCCCGTAAGTGACGGAGGGGTAGGCAATTCCGATTTGGACTTGCTGGGTATCTTTGGTGATGTGGCTTTTGCCACCTTTTCCGGGTGAAAGTTTTAGAGGAGGAACATCGCCACCCTTCCATTTTCCGAATAACTTTTCTACTTGTGCTTTCAAGGGTTCCCATTCGATGTTTCCTGCAACAGAAATGATCGTCCCTCTGGGGTTGAAATTCTTTTTCCAAAACTTGGTGAGGGCATCATGGGTAATGGCTTCTAGCCCTTCTGGAGTACCGCGCCTGTCATTTCCCAAAGGTGAAGGAAAATGATTTTTTCTAAGCGCCAGCATTACCTTTTGCTTGGGATCATCTTCGATGGACATGATTTCCTGGGCGGCCAGCATTTTCACGGATTCAACATCGGATTTGGGTAAATGCGGTTTAAGAATGATATCTGCAAAAAGATCAATTGTTTTGGGTAAGTTGCGGGAAAGGGTGGCTCCCCAGAGCCGAATATGGTTGGTTCCGGCAGAACAACTGCGGTCGAGGCCTATGCCATCCATTGCAAGCGAAAGTTCCTTGCTGTTGTTTTTGCCTGCGCCACGGAGGATTATTTCGGATAAGACGGAAGAGATACCAGGCATATTTGCAGGATCATAAGCGCAACCGGCGGGTACGATGATGTTGACGGTGGCAGAACGGACATGCGGCATATTTTCCGCAATGAGAGTAAGGCCGTTGTCAAAAGTGTGGTGAAAAACTTGTTTTGCCAAGGTTTGCCTCGCCTGTTAAATGCTGCGATTTTGTTAGAAAAGCATCAAGAAGGAATAGAAAAAGATAAAACCTCTTTGTAGATCAGCTTTGTTTTTCGAAAGCCCAAGTTTCGATAAAGTTGAATAGCTGCCAGATTTTGAGCTGAAACTTCAAGGGTAATTTTATTCAGGTTGTAGCTTTCAAGAGAAGACATAAGCTTGAGTAAAAGAGCTTTCCCGAGTCCTTTTTTTCTGTGTTCTGGAGTAACGCCAACATTTTGGATAGCCAAGGTTTTTCCTTTTTGCATTATCGCCTGAATTGAGCCGCATGGTCCATAAGGAGTTTGGATAAGCCAAGTGGCCTCCGGAACAAATTCGGCCCTTAAACAAATTTCCCGCATCAACATGCTGCACCCACCCGGGGTGTGGAAACTGCTGAAAATCTTGCAATCCAATTCTTTATGAAAGCTTCCAAAGATAACTTGTGCGTGCAATTCCTGGACTTTCCATGTCCATTCCTGCCAAGCGTAATTTTCAGGCAATTGCGGGACAAATACCTTGTCTTTTGGGTTGAAATCAATTTCCATCCTGTAGCGCTTTAGATAGCTTTTGTTTAAAGAACTATGGTTGTTAGAACTAGGGCCAGACACATTCTGCCCAGAGTTCCAATCAGACTCAGAATGAAGGAAAGAATCAGGCATCAGTTGCGCAATCCCGTAAGGGAAATTATCCATAATTACTATTTTAAGGAATTTTGCAACTAATACCATCAATCTTTACTGAATCCAGAATCGTAGGCAGATTGGATTAGGTATATCTTGGAAAATTTCCGAGAAAGAAAGGGCCCCATCAGTGCCAACTTTGTAAACCGCAATCGAGTTGCTGGCTTGGTTTCCCACGAGCAACCATTTGCCTGATGGATGAAGGGTGAAATTTCTCGGAGTGCTGATTTTTTCAGCACCATGGCCAGTAACTTCCAAGGTTTCTTTTTCAGAATCGAAGTTAAGAACACAAATGCTGTTATGGCCCCGATTGGAAGCGTAAATGGTTTTGCCATTGGGGTGGACCACGATTTCAGCAGTGGAGTTATTACCTTTGAAATCCTTGGGGAGTGTTGAAGCGGATGCGAGAGTTTTAAAATCGTTTGTTTCGGGGGACCAGCGGAAAGCTGTTACGGTGGAGTTGGATTCGTTAACGACGAAAAGGTGCTTGCCAGCGGGATGAAAAGCTAGATGCCTAGGGCCAGCGCCTGGTCTGGTATCAAGGAAAGGAACCTTGAATGGTGTAAGTTTTCCCGACTTTGTATCAATTTCGTGGATAAAAATCTTATCGAAGCCCAAATCTGCGATCACCGCATATTTTCCATCAGCAGAAATCTGGACGGAGTGGGCGTGTGGGGTTTCGAGTTTTCCTTTGATCATTCTTGAACCTTTGTGCTGGATGAAATCTGAAGCTTTTGAAAGCTTGCCCATAGGGTCGACGGGTAGCATGCAAGTACTTCCGCCACCATAATTCACAGCAATAATATGGGTTCGATCTTTGGAAAGGGAAAGATGGCATGGGCCGGTGCCCACACTGGATTCCTGATTGACAAGTTCGAGTTTGCCATCATTTTTAAAAGTGAAAGAGGAAACACCACCTGCTTTACCCCCTTTGAAGTTAGATACTTCATTAACGCAGTAAAGCTTTTTTCCTGGGATATCAAGTGCGAGAAAAGAGGGGCTTTCGGTTTTTGCAGCGACAGAAAGATTCGAGAGCTTCCCGTTTTCTGGGTTGAATTGAATGCTGTATATGCCTTCACTTTTTGGCCCTGTATAAGTTCCAATAAATAAAGTTTGAAGTCCACCATCAGCTTTACTTTGTCCAGAAATCGGATTGAGCGATGCAAATAAACAAATAGCTGCTGCCATGGAAAGTTTGATTGACAGTTTTAAATAGCGCATGATCAAAGCCTCTTTCAGGGTAAGTAGATAAGTTGCTATTATTTGACAGATTTGGGCCCGGGTCAACAAGATTGGCAGTTTAAAAGCCAAAGTTGTTGAAAACTCGATTTGATTCGGGCTAGGTGAAGTTTTATACTGTTTCGGCTTGACCTCGTAGGTAAAATTGGAATACTTGATCTTTGGATTTCATTCCCAAATAAATCGAAGGTCAAGTTATGTCAACATCGTCGGGTAATATTACAAGCGTTCTTAAAGAAACTAGGGCATTCATTCCGCCTGCAGAATTCTCTGCAAATGCTCATGTTAAAAGCATGGCTGAGTATGAAAAACTTTGGCAGGACGCTGCGAAAGACCCAGAGAAATTCTGGGGCCAGCAAGCCGAAACTCTTCAATGGATGCAAAAATGGAACAAAGTTTTAGAGTGGAATCCACCACATGCCAAGTGGTTTGTTGGGGGCAAGCTAAACATCAGTGCGAATTGCGTCGATCGCCATCTCCATGGGCCAAGGCATAATAAAGCTGCAATCATTTGGGAAGGAGAACCTGGCGAACAGCGTATCATCACTTACCAGATGCTGCATCGCGAGGTTTGTAAATTTGCAAATGTATTAAAAAACATTGGCACCAAGTCGGGTGATCGAGTCACGATTTATATGCCAATGATTCCTGAAGCTGCAATTGCAATGCTGGCTTGTGCAAGGATCGGCGCAATCCACAGTGTAATTTTCGGGGGCTATAGCGCAGATGCTGTTGCAGACCGCAATAATGATGCCGGGGCAAAAATATTGATTACTGCAGATGGCGGATGGCGCAGAGGGAAAGTGATCCCACTTAAGGAAAATGTGGACAAGTCGCTCGAAAAATCACCTACCATCGAAAAAGTTGTGGTCTTCAACCGATGTAATTTAAGCATCGACATGAAGTCTGGCAGGGATATGTGGTGGCACGAAGAAATGGCTAAGGCTTCCGCAGATTGTCCTGCAGAGCCTTTTGATAGCGAACACCCGCTCTTTATTCTGTACACCAGCGGTTCTACAGGCAAACCAAAGGGTATTCTCCATACTTCTGCAGGTTATCTTCTTGGTACTTCTTCAACCCATAAGTGGGTGTTTGATCTTAAAGAAGATGATGTTTATTGGTGTACCGCAGATGTAGGTTGGATCACCGGGCACAGTTATATCGTGTATGGGCCGTTATGTAATGGCGCAACCGTGATGATGTTTGAAGGTGCCCCTAACCATCCTAAAGAAGATCGTTTCTGGGAGATCATTGAAAAGTATCGGGTAAGTATTTTTTATACTGCCCCCACAGCTATTCGTGCATTTATTAAGTGGGGCGATCATTGGCCCGATTCTCATGATCTTAGTAGCTTGCGTTTGCTTGGTTCGGTGGGTGAACCCATTAATACCGAAGCTTGGATGTGGTATCACGAAAAGATAGGCAAGGGCCGTTGCCCTATTGTTGACACATGGTGGCAAACAGAAACCGGTTCCATGATGATTGCCCCAATGCCTGGTGCAGTCCCAACTAAACCTGGTTCTGCAACCAAACCCATGCCTGGAATTATTGCAGAAGTTGTGGACCAACACGGTAAGCGGGTGGCTGCTAATCAAGGCGGCTTTTTAGTCATTCGGCAGCCATGGCCATCGATGCTGCGCACTATTTTCAACGATGATACCCGTTATAAAGAACAATATTGGTCGCACATACCAAACACCTATTTTACTGCAGATGGCGCACGCGAAGACGAAGACGGATACATCTGGGTGATGGGCCGTGTGGACGATGTGCTGAATGTTGCAGGGCATCGATTAAGCACCATGGAGATTGAATCTGCATTAGGTACGCATCCGAAAATTGCAGAATCAGCAGTGGTCGGAAAGCCTGATGAAATCAAGGGTGAAGGCATTTGCTGTTTTGTGACGGTAAAAGCTGGCGTGGTTGTCTCGGAAGAGCTGAAAAAAGAATTGCGCGATCATGTTACCAAGGAAAT
>CAMDHK010000173.1 GCA_945897965.1 Candidatus Kuenenia stuttgartensis
CCAATGGCACCGATACCGCCCGCCATGATGGCATTATTAAAGCCCTGATTTTGAACGGATTGTTGCTGAAGACCAAAGCTACCCGCTTGGCCATAAAGGGTTGCCTGTTGCAAGCCAACTTGTTGGTTAAAAGCGCTTGGGGGCGGGTAAACAAGATCAGCAACAGGGTAGATACGTACCACTTTTTCAGAAATGGCTGCAGCGCCCGTTGTGATTTCGATACTTTCTCTTCTTATCATGAAAGTAGCAGTTGAACCTGCAGGAACTCTTGCAAGAATCTTTTTCAAAACGGTGGAAACAGAACCATTCACAGGAGGAAGAGGCTTATCTGCAGATGCAACAATCTGACTGTTAACATCCATCACACCATCTGCAGCAAATGCTTTTTCATTAATATCAAACTCAAGGTTATAGACTCTGCTAAGTTGTTCCAAGACTTCGGATAGTTTGAAATCGCCATCCTTAAGGCCGGGCCATCGAACTTGCTTCAAAAGAGTGTTTTTCAGTTCAATGGTTCGGGGTAGCGGAACATCATCTCCAAAGGTTGAGGTGCCATATCTGGCTTTGCGTTTTTCGGAGAAATCGGCCCAATCCTTGTATCCTGCAATGCCCCCGTTTCTACGTGTATAATAAGCAGGATCAGGGAAAACAATTTCAGGTTCATCAGGAAATGGAATATGGGACCGCTCAACTTCGTAAAGGGTTGCAAGCCAGCGATCATCCCGAACTCGCTGAAGATCGCGCATCTCCCTAAGATAAAATCCTCTTTGACCAACCGTATAAGCTGCAGTTACAGCTTGGGGAACAGGAAGTCCAAGATTAACCATATCTTGACGTATATTATTAGCCTGCTTACTAGCTTCGAGTTCACGTGCCTGGTTCATCAGGTTGTGATAAACGCGCATTCTTTCAGTGATTCTCTCTTGCTGATTGACTACCATTTTTGTTTGTGCACTTCTAGCATCTGCATTTGCAAGCAATTGCAGTCTTTCATCTTGGTCGCTCTTAACCCTACGGCCTTCACGCTTAACTCCTTGCAAGGCACGTTCAATTCGGCCAACCAAATTGCTCTGCCCTTTAGGGCTTAAATCAGGGTTCGTTTGGGTCGTATCCAAAATACGCTTCAGCATTTCATAAGCACCATCTGGATCTCGGGTGACCAGGCGGTTTGCATTGCGAATAATCTCATCAACGGTTTGGGTTGCCTGCTGATCAGCAACCGCCCTTCTAGCTTCTGTTTCCTTAAGAATATCGCCTTCATTTATCCCACCAACAACGGCTGGCGCAGGTAACACTGGCTTTTCAGCAGCGTCCTTATCTACAGGAACTTGAGCCACGGGAACTCGTGTTTTTTTGCCCTGTGCTCCAATGCGAACAATAGTTTCGCCCTTGATAGGTTGAACTTCTTTACGAATCTGCTCGAGCGTTAATTTGCCATCACGCAATTTCTGCACCAACTTCGAGCCATTTTTTGCCTCACCATCTTGAGGATCTATTTCAAGCGCTTGGTTAAACAGCCTTGAAGCGGCATCAAACTTATCTTCGCGCAATGCCCATTCTGCCTTCTCTTTAAGATCGCTAACTGCTACCTGGTTTTGCTCTGCCGCAAAAGCCAAGGCGCGATCTGCTTGAATCAGTGCGGGCGTTTCCTTCACATTCTTCCACTGCTGCACAACTTGAAGCAGGAAGTAATTTTCGGGTTCAGATACCGGAATGGTTTCAGTAACATTTAATGAAACCTCTTTGCCCAACTGTTTGCCTTCAAGTTTATATTCGAGGGTTTTGCCTGCTTCGAGCTTTCCCACTACAAGCGTCGGAGAATCCGACCTTAGTGGAGGCAACTTCGATGGGTACACTTCTGATACTTCTTTAGGCAGTTGCAACGCTGCGGAATAAAGCACTGGCACTTCTATTGCAGCTTGCAAACGCTTATGCAAATCTTCAACCCAATCGCCTGGCAACATGCGCATGCATATGCCACCCGTTCCCGAAGCTAATCCATGAAGGTTTGAAGGGTCCATTCTCGAGCCTATAGGCACAGGGAAAAACACCACTTCCTTGCTTGTCATTTCCTTGCAAAGCCCAGCACGATCTGCGCCATCAATCGGCCCTGCGATACTCATACCATCGCCCATGAAAACCAAAACGCGCTGCCTACCAGCTATCGATTCAAATGAGCTTATTGCGTCGGAGATTCCTTTTTTAAGGTTGGTACCACCCGATGCGTATTCTTTTGCCAACTCCGATACCGAGGCAATCGCATCTTCCTTCTTGCGAAATCCCCTGCTGATTTGTTTTGAATCGTTACTTATGGTCATGATGGAAAGGCGATCTTCAGCCTGAAGGCTTTCAGCAAAAAGCCCTGCAACTTTTCGTGACATTTCCAAAGGTGCTGAAGCCTGACTGGCAGAAGTATCCACTAATAGCAATATATCCCGGGGCATACGGGCATTTGCTTGCAGTTTCGGTTGCAATTGCAACGCAAAGTATGTCTCGTCTTTTTGGGTTTTGTAAGTTACTAGGGGGTGGCCTGTAAAACGGCACTCCGAAAACTTCATTTCGAATTGCCTGTCTTGATGAATCGGCTGCATCAAGCCAGTGCTACGAATATCTTGTTCTTTTTTTCCCTTGCCTGCTTCGCCAAGCACTTTGGTCGATGCAATGATCGCACCTAGGCCCAAGATTCCAGCAGCTCCAATTGCAAATCGATATCGAATCATGATAAGCCCCTGTCTAAAGTACACCGGGCAGGGAATCTGCCAAATGTATCTAACATTTAGATTCTAAAATATGAATGGCTTGCGCTACAAAATATTATCTTTTTGGTACCGTTGTTTCGCATCTTATTTTCGTTACTTCCGTAAGAAGCGGTCTATTTACACCCTATAACGGCCACAAGTAAGCTCATATGTCTAACTATACCACGAAAAACCCACTTTGTTGCAAGGCTTATTTCAACAAGCCAAAAGGCGAATTGATTTTTTTCCTTGGACATGGTAGAGGCTAGTACTTGATCGTTTTTAGGTTCAGAATTTGGCCTGCAGAAAGGATTCTGTCAGACAAAATGTATTCGTATATAAGTTCAATCTGGTCTTATCGTTATTTCTGGTTTTCTTTGGTGCAAAATGACTTGCGGCAAAGGTACCGGGGTTCGGTATTGGGCATGGGATGGTCCCTTTTACACCCCATCGCAATGACTGTCATCCTATGTGTAGTTTTCGGTAGCATCTTTCAGCAAGACTACCGCTTTTTTGGCCCGTTCCTACTCGCCGGAATGGCTGTTTGGAACTTCCTAACCCAAAGCATCACAGCAGGTTGCAACAGTTTCTTCATGGCCGAGGCCTACATTAGGCAGCAGCCTATACCTATGGCCATTTACCCTCTCAGGACCGTTTTAGGGCTTGGATTTCACTTTATGATCGGCATGGGCCTTGTGGTTGCACTAAGCCTCTGGTTCTTAGGCTGGCCAGGAATAGCTCCCATATTATCCATTGCCCCTAGCATGCTGCTTATCTTTTTGTTTGCTTGGTCTCTTTCTTGTATTTTTGGCCTCGCGACGGTTTACTTCCGTGATACCAGGCACCTTTCCGAAGTTGGGCTTCAGATTCTTTTCTATCTTACGCCAGTGATGTATCCGCCTTCGGTTTTGGAAGGCAGAAGGCTTGGCATACTTCTGAAATTCAATCCTCTTTCTCCTTTCTTAGAGCTAATTCGGGACCCATTGATTTACCAGAAGCTTCCAAGCTCTGAAACTTTTGGCGTAGCCTTTGCTCTTACTTTGATTGCCATGGTTGTGGCTTATTCAGCCCTCAAGGCTTCAGAAAAGCGTATCATCTTTCATCTTTAATTTATTTTCTGGGTAAGAAAAACATGGCGAGAATCGAGCTAGACAACCTGAGCCTTACATTTAAGATGCGTGCTTGCAAATCTATCACCCTCAAGGAATTCCTTTTAGGTAAGATTTTTGCACGCAAGGCGCCCCCCGATATCGTCGTAGATGCTCTTAAAAATGTAAGTTTTTCAGTCGAAAAGGGGCATCGTCTTGGAATCATTGGCCATAATGGTGCAGGCAAAAGCACACTCCTAAAAACTCTTGCTGGGGTCTATTACCCCTCTAGCGGCAAACGCATCGTTGAAGGCAGAATCTCTTCCCTATTCGAAATCACTCTGGGCTTCGAACCAGAATCCACTGGCTGGGAAAACATCGCTTTTCGTAGCTACCTTCAAGGCGAAACCCCTAAAACCATCGCTTCGAAAAAAGACGGCATTGCAGAGTTCACCGAACTTGGCGACTTTTTAAACATGCCTGTCCGCTTTTATTCTGCGGGCATGCTCGTCAGGCTTGCCTTTTCTATCGCTACTTCCATTGATCCTGAAATCCTTCTTGTTGATGAAGTCCTTGCTGCAGGCGATCTCGCTTTCCAAGCAAAGGCTAGGCAGCGCATGAAAGACATGATGGCAAAAGCTCATCTTATGGTCATGGTCAGCCATGATTTAGGTTCTATTGAATCTATTTGCGACAAAGTTATCTGGATGGATCACGGCTCGGTACGCATGTTTGGCCCTTCTGATGTTGTTGTCAGGGCTTATCAGGATTCCGTTCAATCTGAAGCGCGTGCTGCTTAATCTTTTTGTCGAGCTATTTATGAATCAACCTCTTCGCTTTCATGCTTTTTCTCGCCCAATGGTTTGGGGCGGTCGAAAATTAGCATCGCACCTAGATAAAAATCTGGCAACTGATGGCCCACACGGCGAATCTTGGGAACTTAGCGATCACCCCAATCACCTTAGCATCGTTACAGATGGCCCATTCAAAGACAAAACTCTTCGCGATCTTATGACCGCTCACAAAGAAACGATTCTTGGCCATGCCTCTTCCAAACATGCCAGATTTCCTTGGCTTATCAAATACCTCGATGCCCACGATTGGCTCTCGGTTCAAGTTCACCCTGATGAACACAAAGTAAACGATTTATGGCCAGGCGAAGGCTCCAAAAACGAAGCTTGGTTTATTCTTGATGCTGCTCCTGGTTCCAAAATCTACGCTGGCCTTCTTCCTAATGTTTCCGAAGCCGAAGTTCGCAAGGCTTCACTCGATGGCACCATAGGCAATCTATTACACCAGTTCTCTCCTAAACCTGGCGACTTCCTTTATCTTCCTGCAGGCACCGTTCACGCTGTCGGTGGCGGTATTCTTATTGCTGAAATACAACAGACTTCTGATGCAACCTTCAGGCTCTTCGATTGGAACCGTAAGGATTCCTCCGGTAAAGGCAGAGATCTTCATCTAGAAGAATCCATCGCCTGCATCGATTGGAATAGCGGCCCTAAAAATCCTGTAACCTCTGGCTACAACCCATCGAAACCTTCCAACATTGCCATTAACAAAAATCTTGTGAATTGCCCTTACTTCAAAATCGATTTCCGCCACGAACCCAAGGCTTTCACCATCTCAACAAACGGTTGTATGCAGGTGGCCATGGTTCTCGAAGGCGAAGGTTCTCTCAGCAACAATGGATCAATTACACCTTTAAAAAAAGGTGAAACTCTACTTTTCCCAGCTTCGATGAACAATCAAACTTGGGAAACTAAAGGCGGACAATCTCTTTTACTTACCACTCTGACTCACTCATAAACAAGGACTTTTTATGCTATACAAAGAAGGCGCAATCGAAGGCATCATTTGGAAAAGCCTTTCCATCTACAAAGACCAACGCGGATGGCTCTCTGAACTTTTCCGCCATGATGATCTACCCCAAGAATTCCACCCTGTCATGGCTTATATTTCCATGACCGAACCCGGCATTGCACGCGGACCACACGAACACTACGAACAAGCCGATTGTTTCTGCTTCATCGGGCCCTCCAACTTCAAAGTCTATCTCTGGGATGCAAGAAAAAACTCCCCAACCTATGGCAACAAACAAGTCGAACTCGTTGGCATCGATCGCCCGATGCTTCTGATTGTTCCACCAGGCGTTGTTCATGCATATAAAAATGCAGGTGATACTCAGGGCCTCGTTTTCAATTGCCCCAACAAGCTTTTCAAGGGCTGGGGTAAGAAAGATCCTGTTGATGAAATTCGTCATGAGGAAGTCCATAACAGCGACTTTACTCTCGATTAATTTTCTCGGCCTCTCGTATTGACCCGATTTATCGATTTCGTTTACATTACTTCTCAATTAGTTGTTTTTAACTCTTGATCAAGGATGATCTGCAATATGTCGAACAAAACCCAGAAAACTGCTCTTATCACTGGCATTAATGGCCAAGATGGCAGTTACCTTGCAGAACTTCTTTTATCCAAGGGCTATCGCGTTACCGGTATTGTGCGCCGTTCCAGTACCGAAACACAACAACGCATCGAACATATTCGTAGCAAAATCGAAATCTACCAAGCTGATCTTCTTGACCAATCTTCACTCGCTAAAGTCTTGGTTGATGTTCAACCCGATGAAGTTTACAACCTTGCTGCAATGTCCTTCGTGCCAACATCTTGGCAACAACCCGTCCTTACCGCAGAATTCACCGCTGTAGGCGTTACCCGCATGCTCGAAGCTCTAAGGCAATCATGCCCCACTGCTAAGTTCTACCAAGCTTCCAGCAGCGAAATGTATGGCAAAGTTCTCGAAGTGCCACAAAGCGAAAATACCCCCTTCTACCCTCGTTCACCCTATGGCGTTGCAAAGGCCTATGGCCATTACATCACCGTTAACTACCGCGAAAGCTACAGTCTCTTCGCTTGCTCTGGCATCCTCTTCAATCACGAATCTCCTCGCAGAGGACTTGAATTCGTTACACGCAAAATCACCGATGCAGTAGCTAAGATCAAACTCGGTCTACAATCCGAACTCCGCTTGGGCAACCTCGATGCCCGTAGAGATTGGGGCTTCGCTGGCGATTATGTTCGCGCTATGTGGCTTATGCTTCAGCAAGATACCGCTGATGATTTTGTCATTGGTACTGGCGAAACCCACACCGTTCGCGAATTTGTCGAAATCGCCTTCAACCATGTTGGACTCGATCACCAGAAGTATGTCGTTGTTGATCCCAAATTCTATCGGCCTGCTGAAGTCGATCTTCTCTTGGGCAACCCCACTAAAGCCATGAAAACTCTTGGCTGGAAGCCTGATGTTTCCTTTAATCAACTCGTTACCATGATGGTCGATGCAGATTTGAAACTGCATGCGCAAACCAGCAAGGAAAACCTCTCTAAAGTAGCGTAATTCATGATCTGTAACTTTAGCAGACGATCGGGAATTGATGCCCTCGCGGGCAAAATTAGGAATGGCGTTAAAATTGAACTCGATGATATCCGGGTCATAAGCCCGGTTATCATCCGTAAATCAGACAAGTTTGTACCACCTCTAGTAGAAAAAAAAACGCTCAAGCAATCTATCTTCAAAATGATTAAGTTTCCCTGGCACTTCCTTAAGGCCAAGATTGAAGCTCTTATTGAATTCAAATTACTAGCTCTACATCAAGAAATCGAACTGCTGAACAAGCGGATCGAAACTCTCGAAGTTAATAATCCACCCCAGAATTTGATGCATAGAAATAAATCCTGGAACTCCTCGAACCAGAATATTTAATATGCGATTAATCATCGATGGACAACCCCTTCAAAATGCAAACTCCCGCGATAGCGGCATAGGCAGATACACCAGCAACTTTCTCAATGCGATTTCCAACCTTCCTGGCAACCACGAAATCTCTCTCGCTCTTCGCACCGATTTATTACCCTGGCAATGTTCTAATCCTAAAGTAAAACTTCTTTTTTACACCCCAGCATCGCCCAACCCCGCTGGCCTCAATGCTGACCATATGAAATGTGAACAACATTATGCGAACTGGATCGCCAGTTTTTCGCCAGATGCCTATATCAACACCGACAATATGAACCCGTGGTTTTTAGTGCCTCGATTCGGCCCAAATAAACCCATTACAGCTAGCATCTATTACGACCTTATTCCCCTGCTCTTCCCTGATATTTACCTCTACGACATTCATGCTGTAAATTTTCACGCAATCAGGCTTCGCTCGCTCATCAAAAACGATTTGATCCTTTCCATCTCGGATCAATCCTCCAAAGATCTCGAACTTTTATTCCCAGAAACCAAAGATAAACTCGTCACCATTCATGGCGCGATGGATCACTACTTTACAGAAGAAAACAACGACCAATCCCCAGCCGTTTGGGACAACTTAAAATCCAAACTCAACCTTAATAAACCTTACTTCTTTCATGTAGGTAGATGGGAACCCAGAAAAAATCTCGAAGGTGCAATTGAAGCTTTTGGCTGCTTCAATCTCAAACATCCTAACCAGTTCAACCTTGTTCTTAATTGCACCCTTAAACCTGAACAAGATGCAACTCTTAAACAATTATCATCACAATTTAACGTACAAGACCAAATTCGTTTCACAGGCCGGACCAACGATGAAGAACTCAAGCTGCTTTACCAAAACGCACGACTTTTGTTCTTCCCATCGTTCTACGAAGGCTTAGGGCTCCCCATCTTGGAATCACTAGCCTCAGGCACCCCGGTTGCAGTTTCCAACACCTCCTCCATGCCCGAATTCGCAGGCCCCGATGCAGGTTTATTCGACCCTTCAAACCCAGAAGACATGGCACAATGCCTCGAAAAAATGCTGTTAATTCCCAAGGAACAATTATGCGGGAGTGGCAAAAATTTTGCCCGCTCCTTTTCTTGGGAAAACACCGCCGCCAAGGCCTTAAACGCAATCCAATCATTAATTCAATCACCTAAAAAAACATTGAAATCCTGCTGTCTGATAAGGCTTTGGCCAATACTTCAGCTATCCGATAACAACTTGGTGCTTGAAACCATCAAGCAATTGAAAAACGAATTCACTGTTCAGCATTTTGTTTCAGA
>CAMDHK010000174.1 GCA_945897965.1 Candidatus Kuenenia stuttgartensis
GGCGAAGGCCATGGGTTTTTTAACAACAAGAAAATGAAAGAAACTCTTGATCAAGCTGATGAATTCCTCGTTTCGCTTGGTTATCTGCCTGCGAGGAAGCAATAATAGTACTTGTTTTAAAATATCTGGGGTCACGTTCATTTTCAAAAGTGGTTATTAAATGAAAACCAAACTCTTTGACTCATCTGCCTTTTTTCTTCAACTAAAACATCCGCTCGTGATATTCATCCTGTTTGTTTTCGCAGGCCAACTTCAAACTGCTGAAATTAAAGTTTCACGTAGGGTGATTTATAATTTCGATGGCGATTCTTGCTTTTCAACCAAGGCCAACGTAAAGGGGCCTGCTGCCATCACTGTTGAGGATGTAAAACAACTGATAAAGGAAATTTGCTTTGAAGGCAGTAGAGTGGATACGATTTTAGTCTGCGTTAACGCACAGGTTATGTATTATCCCACCAAGATTGGAACCATGCGTGGCGCCCTTTCGACTCCTGAAGAACGGAGCAAATGGCCTGCTTCTGAGAAACAAAGATTCAAAAATTTGAAGTCATTCTTTGACGATCAAATTGATCCTTATGCAATCTTACTGGCCGAGGCTAGGCTACTAGGGCGCGAAGCGTTGCTTACCTTCCGCATGAATGATGATCATGGTGATGATTTTCTGCGCACCCTGTTACAGGTCGATCACCCAGAATATCGGCTCGGTAATGAGCGGTATCGTGGCAAAGGTGCATTGGATTTTGGCAGAAGCGAAGTCCGGACCCATGTATTCAATTTAATTGAGGAAGCTACAAGGCGTTATGAATGCGATGGTATAGAGCTTGACTTCAATCGATTTCCAACTTTCTTCAAGGACGGTACCACCGAAGAACGCTGCGAAAAAATGAACACACTGGTTGAGATGACCCGAAAGATGCTCGACAAGGTAGGGAGCGAACGAAAACGTAAACTGGTACTTTCTGTTCGTCCACCCTCGAATTACGGCCGTACCCCACCCACACCAGATACAGCTAAGTTACTTGGATGCGATGTGCCAAACTGGGTTGAACGGGGCTGGGTTGATTTTGTTTCTATATCAGAGTTTTTTCAGGAACGGGGGGACCTCCCCATGAACATTTGGAGAAAAGCCATCAATAGAGTGCCTGTTTATGGTGGTATAGAATGCAAAAAGGTGGGTGCGCTAAAAAATCTCTCTGCAGAGGAATACCAGGCTGCAGCTTCAAAGCTGATCAAATCAGGTGCAGATGGCATTTATTTGTTCAACTTTTTCACCTCTCGTGAAGAGGGGGTAAAAGCTTATGAACCACCGTTTGAAGTGCTGAAACATTTGGGGATGTGAATTAACCCGATGAATTCCTCGTTTCGCTTGGCTATTTGCTGCGAGGAAATAAAAACAAGTTAATTTGGATTGCTCTAGGGTTTTCAAATAAAGTGTTTGGAAACAGGGTAACCATCAACCCTGAAAATTTGAATGGAGCAGCTTTGAATGGTTGAAGAAAAATCGCTGTATGCCGCATCGGGTATGGCGCGATATATCGGATCGATCCCGTTTTAAAAAGAACCATCCGGGCGAGCCGTTTTGCGGTAGAAATCCTTCAAGCCGCGAAGCACTTCTTCTGAAGTTATGGCTGTCGAGGCCCGAGGATTCTCGAGGGCAGCCTTTTTTTTGAGTGGCGACAGCACTTCGGGATTCTTGTGTAAATGTGACACTTCCTCGCCTGTTAGTGCCTTGTCGAACAATGCGAACTCGTCGAGCAAGCCGATATAATTAATCGCGATATAGATGCCGGCCTTCTCAATGTCCCAGCCCATTGCAATGGCCCGGTCTTTCACTTCACCAATGAGTTTGCTATCGATATAAATTGCGGTCAAGGCGTCGGGTTTGCCGGTATCGAGGTTCTTGAAGGTGAGCACGACATGGTGCCAATCGTTGGCTTTCCATCCTATGCCTGAAACTCGAACCATAGGAGCTTTGGGGTCGTCCTCGCCTATACCCTTTTGTCCATCGGGGATCATCGAGAATGCGCCATGCCGCAGGTCACGCGGCTTGGCATCGTTGAAGTCGAACCACAACCCGCCGTTGTTTGCGCCCTTCTGCGTAATCTGGACTGGATCGCAAAACTTCGTTTTTAGCAGCTTGTCGGAGTCGGTTTTGCACCACATCGAGACTGATCCGCTCCAGCCATCTTTCTTGAAAGCGATGTTCCCCTTCGCCGGGTAGAAGATGCGGCCGTTTTTATCCAGTACATCCACCACCTCGAGAGCGCCGCCAGCTATGCCCTTCGACTTTGCGATGGTGAAGACTTTTTCGTTGATATCTTTCTCGAAGATGAACTGACCCTTTTCAGTTGGGTGGTTGAATCGAGTATGGGGGGCGCGCTCTCCCGCACCATAGTCGGCTTTAATGCTTTCGTCGAAGCTCGCATAAAAAGTGACAGCTTTGCGAATATTGTTTTCGTCGACACGGCCAGAAACGACCGCCTTGTTACGCAGTTCACTGAAGATGGAGTCGCGGGTGCGGGTGGTCTTGAGTTTATTCTCTACCCGGGAAGCGACATCCCCGGTCGGAGCTTGTGGCTCTGCCTTAACGATTGTTGTGGCGGCAACAAAGAGAATCGTAAAAAAGATGCGGGCCATCGTCGTATTCCTTTTCGCTATTTAGTGGGGTTACAAAGGTTCCGGCAGTAGATGCCATCGACACCGTGGAGATACAGGTGGTCCGCTACGATTGGGTGGCTGATTGGCATTCTTGGAATCAGTTGCATCATGGGGGGGAGCGTTCTGGGGTTTGCCCTCGGTTTGAAGGCGCTGGCAGTGGTACCTAGCATGAGTAAGTCGTGGATTCCGCCATGCTGGCTTTTCGGCTCGTTGAAGAACCGTCCATTGGCGCAATAGCCATGGCTCTCCTGATGGTTTAGTTGCAGTTTCATGCTTTTATCATCGAGGGGTGAAGCTAAATAAGTAATTGAGTCCTCCCCGAGTGAACGGCAGTTTTCGTTAGGTTTAAATCAGTGCTTCTTTGATCAGGGGGGCATCTTCAAGAATGAGTTTGACCGGTCGTTTGGTTGGAGTATGGACTATTGTATCAGCATCAATGCCTAACAGATGGTACAGGGTTCGACCAAAACTCTCGACCTTGTAGAACTTGTCTACAACACGCTCACCCAACTTGTCGGTGGCACCAACGATGGCACCGCGCTTAAACCCACCGCCAGCCGCTAGTACGAATTGCGCGTAATCCCAGTGGTCTCTTCCAGCACCGACCGCCTTTACATTGTCAATTTTTGGCTTACGGCCCATTTCTCCGAGTGCAAGGACGATCGTCGAATCAAGCAAGCCCCTCTCTTCCAAATCGTCGAGCAGGGCGGCCATGCACGAATCGAACATAGGTATCTGTTGTTTGCCTGCGGTAAAGTTATCGCCGTGCCAATCCCAATAGCCCAAGTTAAAATGGACGACGGGAACACCGGCTTCCACCAGTTTTCGTGCGATCAAGAAGTGCAAGGGATCACCAATAGGGTACCGAGCCTTACTTGGTTTATTTTTGGTATACCGTTCAACTGAGCTGGCGGGCTCTTTTGAAATGTCCAAAGCTTGCCGCAGTTTTGGTGAACGAAGCAGATTGAATGCAGTCTGTTGATATTGATCGAGGCCAGCGATCACTTCATCTTGCGAATCGTTTCGGCGAAGTTTGCCATCAAGCTTTTTCAACAGATTTGTTTGGCTCTCGAAAGCTTGAAGTTCAAGTTGGGGAGTGAGCATCTGCGTGATGGCGTCTTTGTCTTTGAGGGGTTGCATGATGAGCGGGGAGTGGGCCCACCCGAGAAAGTTGCGTGATAGCGCATTGTGGGTGTGTACATCAATTTCGTCCAACACTGCGAAGCTTGGTAAATCTTTGGAACCCGGCTTCAGCTTATTTATTACGCTGCCATACATAGGGTATTCATCACTGCCGGATGTGAGTCTGGGATTGCCCGTCAGCCAATAGAGTGGAGCTTGGGCATGATCGCCTGGCTTGTTTAAGGTGCTGACGGAACGAATCACTGTAAATTTGTCTGCGCGTTTGGCTAGTTCGGGCAGTAGTTCCCCAACTTGTAAACCTACAACTTTTGTCTGGATCGGTTTGAAGAGGCCCCGATACTCTTCAGGTGCATCGGGCTTCATATCAAACATATCGAGATGGGGAGGCCCACCCCCCAGCCAGCAGACAATCATTTGTTTTGCCTTGGCTTGCTTGTTGTTTCCTAGGGTTTGTGCACGCAGCACATCTAGTGCCCCTATGCCACACAATCCTAAACCACCTATGCGAAGGAAATCTCTTCGAATCATAATAGTGCCCCATTATTGAGAGTCTTTACTAGTGTTATCTTACCCTACATTTGAGAGGTAATCCAAAATTTTATTGGTAGTATTCAATGTTGTAATAAGAATTCCCGGGTATTCAGCAGGCTCCAGAACACGCCTTGATAACCTTTTTCGGAAGAAGATGCCGCTTTGATATACTCTAGGCAATGCGTTCGCTCATTTTCATTGGGTGTTCGGCTTAGTGTTGCAAGGAATAATTCCTCTATCTTCTGGGAATCGTCGAGCGATTCCTTGAGCAGCTTTGCTAATCGGCCTTTCGGGTCTTTAATCTTTTCCCAAATGCGGGGATGATTTGCAATCGTGAGCACTTGAAAGATAGAGCTAGACTCATCACGTTCGCAATCGCATTGTACCCCTCCGTTTCGTTGAGGCTTACCATAAGTCTCTAGCACATGAGTCACAAAAGTATTACGAGGGAAAAAAGGCATCTGCACTATCTTCATTGAGTCTGGCCAATTTGAAAACTTCATGTCCATATTCTCATTAGTATTGGTCGCAGTGTTGATTGCGTCTAGTAATATCTCTGCTTGCATTCTGCGGAGGGTGAATGATGCGTAGTGCGTGCGGTCTGTTTCTGAACCAGGTTTGGGTGTGCTTGATTGCTGATAGGTTCTACTGGAAATAATCGTCCGATGCAACCAGCGAAGATCGTAGCTATTCTTAATGAAGCCAGCACAAAGTTCTTGCAATAATTCGGGATGGGTGGCGGGATTGAATGCAGAAAGATTGTCGGGAGGATCGATAATACCCCGTCCAAAGTAATGAGCCCAGACGCGATTGACAATAGCTTTGGCAAAGTAAGGATTTGTTGGCTCTCGCATCCAAGCGATGACCGATACTCGAGGGTCGCTTTCTGCAGGCACTGAGACAGCCTCCGTTTTTCCCAAGAGGCGAGATTTTTTTGATTCTGCAGTGCCTAGCGGGCTCGTGACTTTTGCAAAAGTGCCTTCGGGCAAGAGTCGACTCTCCGCATGCATCATACGAACCGATATGTTGTTCAATAGTTTGGATTTCTTCTCTAGAGTGGCGGTTTCTTGACGGTACTTTTCTACAGTTTCTAACCCATCCTTTGTCCGTTTCAGCTCTTCCTTCTTCTTTGGCAACTCAGGATCGCTGGGATTGCTCTTTTCTAACTTGGCTACTTCTGAGGTTAATTTTTCTGATTCGAGTTTGTATTTCTTTCCAAGCTCGTCTTGCTTCTTTCCTTCTCCTTCTTTCCGTTTCTTTACTTCGCTTTCGAGGGTCTTGGATTCAGTGTTTAGTTTTTTGAAGTGGACTGCAATATCGGGAAACTTTTTCTCGTTATCACCTTCAAAGCCGACATTTCGGACACGCATGAAGAGGTTTGCAAAGTCAAGCAGGTCTTCTTGCTGCCAATTGTCATGTGGATGTCGATGACATTGGGCGCATTCGAGCCTTAGTCCTAGAAACGCATGCGCCACCTGCAAGGTGCCTTTCACTCCGCTCGAATTCCGCCTCTGCCAATAAAGATCCAAAGTTTTTCGTTTGGAGTATACTTCGAGGTCAGGTCGGCCTGGTGCATAGCCTTCAAATAGGGCGGTTACTTCGCGGAGGTATTCCTCGATTGATCGGCCTTCACGGCTGTTGGCAAGTAAAATCCGCTCAGCGAATTGATCGTAGGGGATGTTTTCGACCAGCCTGCTATGAATCCATGCTTGCATCCGAGGCGCATCTTGTTCTTTCGACAGGGCATCCGCATATACCCCGAACTCTGCAGCCTTGAGCAAGTCGCAAAACTTTAGGGTCCACAGGTCGGCATGTGAAGGGTGAACGAGTAACTGTTCGATTTTCTTTGTGCGTTTGTCAGGCTGTTTATCCTGTAAAAAGGTACGGACTTCCTCCGGGCTGGGAAGATCGCCCAGCATATCAATGTGTATTCGACGAAAGAAGGTGGCATCATCGCATAAATCCGCGGGCGGCAGATTTAACAGCTTTAGTTTTTTCACCACATGCCTATCGATGAAGTGGGCGGTTTGCAGATTAGGAAAAGGGATTTCATGGATTTTGGGAACAAGTACCCGCGCTGCGATCGGCTGAGCGCGGTAGCGCACGATCAGTCCCGCATCACCTACGCCCACGCCTTCCACCCATCCTTTTCGATCTATTGTTGCGACTCCTGAATCAAGCGATTCGAATGAGCATAAATCGGTTACATCTTCGCTCTTGCCACTCGCGAATTTTGCTTGCACCTTTAGTCGATACTTTTCTCCAGGCTTGGTTAATTGCTCAGCCGGGGTGACTTGTAATGAACTTAGTTGGGCCGTCTTTATATCATCTTTTTGTGCACCTGATGCCAGCCAGCGTAAGAACATTTGGTAGTCTGCACCGCCTAAGTGCATCCGCACATCGCCTCCATGGGGAATTTGGCCTGTAGCTTTAAGCAACAACAAGCTGGAAGCTGGATCTTGCGGGTTCACTCGTCGGCCCCCTGTTTCATATAACAATCGTGCGTGGTCGCCTTGCGGGTCGGCAGAAAACATCGATAGTCGAAACCCATTCTGTCCTTTCACCGCTCCATGACAATTTCCTCCATTACAGCTTAACTTACTAAACAATGCCATAATATGCTTGTGATACGAGACTTCCTCGTTTGCAGCTTTTGCGTGGTTGGGAAACAGACTAAAAAGAAGTACGAGCCAAGTGGTTAAAAAGTGTCTATGGATGTTAGAAATGCTAATGAAGTCCAGCATTTTAATCAGTGTCGCGGATGTGCCAAGGTTCAATGAGATCATGGTTCAACCTTGTGTTCTTTTCATGATTTATTTTTAGAAGATATCTGGCAGTCTAAGTTTAAATTGTAATACATAAAGATGTGTGTAGTAAATAACATTAATTATTTAAGCAGGTATTTTGGGTTTTCAAATAAAGTGCTTGGAAACAGGGTAACCATCAACCCTGAAAATCTTAATGGAGCAGGTTTGAATGGTTGAAGCAAAATCTCTTTCAACTGTTTCCAAATTAATCTTCACGGTTTGTGGTTCTGAAAGATCAAATGGAAGGTCTCTGCAGCTCGGTTCGAATCTACAGTATTGTTCATAATATTGCCCTTGTATGCCTCTTTCGGTTGCAATCTGGTAAGAGATGGTTGCATCCGCTGGGGCAGAAAGTTCTAAAAGTGCGATATATCTTCCTGCATCTAGGTTGGTTTTTATCGAATATATACTCTCCGAAACTTTCTCAAAAGCAGACAATTTGAACTTTGTTTTCTCTACCAAGGAAATTGGATTAGCAAACCCGGTGCCTTCGATCTTGGACTCATGGATGCAGACCACATTTCGAATTTCAGAACCCTTTAAAAAATCAGCAGAGGTGTGGACTTCCTGATATTGATTCGAGCAAAATGTCCGGTAACCGTGACTCTTAATTATAACCAATGCATCATCATCACTATCATTCGTGGCGTGCTCGAAGACAAGATGGGGTTTGTGCAGGTCTAAATTGTTGGCAAAACCACGCAATGCATGTTTTTCAGCACCTTCGATGTCCATTTTTACAACATCTGGAATCATTTTGTTTCTTGCTAGAAAATCATCCAAGCTTATTGATTTTACTTGAAACAAATCTTCAATTTTTTCAGTTGATTTGATATCGATTCGCGAAGCTGCGCCGTTATTGAAAAATTGTAGCCATTCATCAGATTTATGCCATACCGCACCATGTATGAGGAATACATTGGTAAGAAAGTTGGAAATGCAATTGTTGGTTAACCGTTCGAGAATCAAGGGGTTTGCTTCAAAGGTGACTATCTGCCCTTTTGGTCCAACCAGTCTGGACATCACCAATGTCAGATCTCCTTGGAAGGCACCAACATCTAGGCAGGTATCGCCTGGTTTTATCAGGTCTCGAAGGATTAACTGCACGCCGGGTTCAGATGCAATGGGCTGGTACCAAGCGGGGACATTTCTTTTAAAAAAAAAGCTGTTAGCGACTATTCTCTCTTGTAGAAAATCAAACCTTTTTTCGAGGTTTTTCTCTAGCTCTCTGATTAGGTCTGTATGCGCTGAATTTTTCATTACTTTAAATCCGCAGCTATCCAGCAAACGATGTATCAGTTGTTTTAATGGCTTCATCAATCAACACGCTCAGCTTCATATGGGTTGAATCTAATCTTAGTCGAAATGTATTAAACGCTAATTTAGAGTGCTTAGCCACACATTATTGGGGGAGTTTTTCAGCTTAGGCAAGGGAATCTATTGCCGAATTTAATTTCCGGAGGTATGGCTGCGCCATCCTGAAGGGAGGTAAGCCTTTAGCCGGTGGTTGAGCGTAGCGATACCGCCGGAAAATAAACACCCAACCCTAACCGCATCCTGAAGTGCAAGCGAAGGAGAAAATGTTTGGTTTTATATTCATACAAGCCTGAAGTGACTATATGGAAAGTCAAGTAGTTTTGAGACAAATCGAGTTTGTCCGGTCTTCGTATGGTTTCATGTCGCGGACAAGAGCATTGGCGAGGATTAGGATCTTGCGGGCGATGGCGATGATGGCAACGCGTGAGGC
>CAMDHK010000175.1 GCA_945897965.1 Candidatus Kuenenia stuttgartensis
GTTTTCGCCCAAACTGATAACAAACCCATGCAAATCGATGTCTTGCAAAAACTTTCCCGGCTCGACCCAGACGATCTTGAAAAACGCAAACGACTCCTCAAGCTATTGCTGCAAAACAACCAAAAAACTGAAGCTCTTATCGCTGCAAAGGAAGTTTTGGAAATTGATGTCTCCTTTAAAGAGGCGCAGGATTTACTCCTTGAGCATCTGCAAGCTTTAGGCAAAAATGATGAGCTTCAAAAACTCAAACAAGCTTTTAATCCTTCAAGGTAACTTATGCCCCAAAACCTCAAACAGTTACAATCATTGATCAAAGAACTCTATGGTAAAAAAGATTCCTCGAGAGGGATTGAAGGCACTTTCATGTGGTTTATGGAAGAAGTTGGCGAGCTTTCTGCTGCTCTAAGAGAAAAAAACCATCAGGCACTTGTGTTAGAATTCGCAGATGTGCTTGCATGGCTCGCAACCCTTGCTAATATTGCAGGGGTCGATCTGGAAGATGCGGTTAAATTAAAGTATGGCACTGGTTGCCCGGGATGTGCTAAATCACCCTGCGTTTGCAACCCAAACGAAAAACCTTAAGAAGGTCTTCATGTTACGATTTCTGACCATGTGCTGCCTGCTCTTATTCTGTACTCAACCAGCTTTGGCCCAACCGTCCTTAACCCAAGTTCGCTTTGGTTTCCCTTCCGAAGCTGGGGCCTTGATTCGGAACGGCGTTTGGGTTCCTGTTGCCATTGAACTTGACACTAAGGGTTCTGAAATCGAACCCGATAAATTCCAGATTGAACTGGAATCCACTGATGGCGATGGGGCGACCTACCTCGTAAAAATGCCTGTGCTTCCCGGGCAAACTCGTATGATGGGCTACCTTCGCCCAGGTTCTTCAACAAGCCCTCTTATCGTCAGGCTGAAAGAAAAAAATGGTACGACAATTCAAGTTTGGCCAACTCCAGCCCGATCTTCTGCAACTATGATTGGCCCAAGAGATTTTTTAATCGCAACTGCAGGATTTTCCCCAGAGGCCCTTCAACTCGCTTCTGCAAACCAAAGTAAATTAGATGCAGGGAAACCAATTTTAAATGAAAGGCTGCCTCGCAAATTCTCCGAATTAAAAACCATCCATGATCTTCCAACCCAAGCGCTTGGATACGCCTCATTAGATACTCTGATTGTTTCTACTGCTTCAACGATTTCCAGTGATCTTATTAAAGAAGAAAACTCAGAAAAGCGCGCAGCTCTTTCTGCATGGCTTCTTTCAGGCGGTACTCTTTTGGTGGATTCAGGCACGCATTATGAAAGCACGAAAAAATTACTCCTTACCCTCGGAGTAACAGGCTGCAACATCGAAGGCTTAGATTCGAACCCTAAAGGATTGCGCACACTCAATGGGTTAAATCGCTGGGTCACCCCGTTGGTTAGCCAGTTGTTGCCAATGCGTATAAACGAGATTGCAAAGTTAACCCCAACTTATTCAGCACAAACCATCATTCGGGAATCCTCTGAGCCATCCGATCCCGTCGTGAGGCCAATATTGGTACAGATACCGTTTGGCCGTGGCAGAGTTTTTCTGCTGGCTTTAGGCATGGAAACCCCGCCTTTTGCAAGCTGGGATGGGCAGCAATCTTTCTGGGATAAGTTTTTATTTGAGATCTCGCCACGAAACCCGGGCTTTGCCCAGGGCAAATTCCCACCAGATACAACTTCTATCAGGCCTGAACTTTCATGCGAAATCCAACGATCGCTGGAAACATTTGCAGAAGTACCTGCATTCCCTTTTGGCTGGGTCGCTCTTCTCATTCTTGCTTACATTATTATCATCGGGCCAGTTGATTATTTCGTCAGCCATTACTGGTTAAAAAAACCTGAACTAACATGGTTCACTTTTTTGATTGCAGTTCTGATTGCAACTTGGGGAGCTTGGGCAGGTGCAAACGCCCTTAAAGGCGATGACTCCAGACTCAACAAACTTGACATTATGGATATTGATATTTCTTCAGGCTGTGTACAAGGCACTTCCTGGATGTCTTTCTTCAGCCCCACTCCTGGTAATTATTCCTTTACTTTTCAACCCAACCCTACTTGGAGTTCAGGAGAACTCCTTACCCAACCGGATCTAGGCATTCTCGAAACACCCGATCGAATTTTCAGGGGCGCTTCCCAATCTCTTTTCCGAAAACCTTACGAATATAGCTCTTTCCCTTCTTCTCTTGAACAAGTCGGCATCCCTGCATGGGCTTGCGCATCCCTTGAAGGCAATTGGCAGAAAAAATCCAAACCCAACAGTGCTTCCTTTCAAGGCAACCTTTCCCATTCCAGGGTTGAAAATGTTCTTATCACAGGCACCATCACCAACAATCTTTCCGTGGACCTTCATGAATGCAACCTTTTTTATCAGGAATCCTGGCACAACTTAGGCAGGTTTCAGGCAGGAGAAAAAAGGCGCATCGATATGCTCCAACTAGGCGGTAGGGGGCAATCCATTCAACAATGGAACGATTCAAAAATCTTGGCACCCAACAATTGGAGCAACCAAAAAACCAACAACTCGTCCGATAATATTTATCCTATCCACATGCTCGTTAAAGCTTTTGTTTTTCATGACCACCCCGAAGCAGGAGATCTTCTTTACAACAGTTCCCTGCGAAAGCTTGATACCAGTTGGCGCTTGAAGCAAGTTTCTGAAACTTTTCTTTCAGAAAGTGCTAGGCTTAGGCACCCTGAAGAAGTCATTCTCGTAGGCAGGGTTGATTCTGCAAAATCCTCTTCTGCACCCACGATTCTTTCTCTTTCCCAAAAAATTAATGGCAACCCAATCACCATCAAACCCAGCATCAATCAGGAAACTTTTGTAAGGGTGGTTATCCCCATCCAACAATCAAAACCCTGATTGCACTCTCTTTCTTCCATGGAACTACTTTTATGATTGAAACCCGTGATCTGACCAAAATGTATGGCGAACTCTACGCTTTAAACCGTTTGAATCTTAAACTTGATCAGGGCGATGTTTACGGATTTATCGGACCCAATGGCGCTGGTAAAACCACCACCATGCGTATCCTCGCAACACTTTTAAACCCTAGCTGGGGCGAAGCCACCGTTTGTGGCTACTCCATCTACAACAGCTCAAGAGATATCCGCAAATTGATAGGCTATATGCCAGACTTCTTTGGCGTTTATGATGATATGAAAGTAAGCGAATATCTTGAATTCTTTGCGGCTGCTTACCGTATCCAAGGCCTCGACCGCAAAAAGAAATGCGATGAAGTACTCGAGCTTGTCGATCTAGGCTACAAACGCGATGCACTCGTTACCAGCCTTTCTCGAGGGATGACCCAGCGCCTTGGACTAGCTCGCGTTTTGCTTCACGACCCCATGGTTCTGCTACTTGACGAACCCGCCAGCGGTTTAGATCCCAGAGCTAGAATCGATATGCGGGCCTTGCTAAAGCGACTCCGATCCATGGGCAAAACCATTCTTGTTTCCAGTCATATTCTCCCTGAACTTGCTGATATCTGCAATAAAATCGGCATCATTGAACGGGGCCAGCTTCTCTTTGATGGCGATGTCGAAACTGCGATCAAGCAGGTGCGCCAAAACACTGTCATTCATGTGGGCGTTGAAATCAACAGGCTTAAGGAAGCTTCCGGGTTCCTTAAAGCGATGGAAGGCGTTTTTTCAATCGAAGAGCGAGATAATACAGATTATCTCCGAGTAACTCTGGCACACGATTTTAAAGATGGTAGTTTTATTGCTGAGGCCTTAGTGCGTGCTGGGTACAAACTTAAAACCCTGCATGAAGAAGAGGTAAATTTGGAAGATGTGTTCATGGGAATTACCAAAGGAATCACCAACTGATCTTCAACCCTGAAAGGGTCAAGACATGCGAATATTGGTCACTGGTGGCGCAGGATACATCGGTTCCCATACAGTTCGACATCTGCGTGCACACGGGCATTTCGTTCATGTCTACGATAACCTTTCCCGCGGACACGCTGCTTCTATTCCTGCCGAAATTTTTACCCAGGGCGATCTGCATGACCTTAGCAAGCTTGAGCATGTCATGGCCTCAAATCAAATCGAAGCGGTGATTCACTTCGCTGCTTTTGCACAAGTGGGCGAATCCACCAAAAACCCCGAATTGTACTACCGTAATAATGTTGCAGGCACCATCAGCCTTGTCGAAGCTATGAAGCGATGCAACATCTCCAAGCTTGTTTTTTCAAGCACATGCGCAACCTATGGAAACCCCACCGTAGTTCCTATTGTTGAAGAAACCCCTCAAAAACCCATCAACCCTTATGGTAAAACCAAGCTGATGGTAGAATGGATGATTAAAGATCTTTGCGCCGCCCACAAATGGTCTTGCGCATCTCTACGCTACTTTAATGCTGCTGGTGCCAGCCCTGATGGCGGCATAGGCGAAGATCATAACCCCGAAACTCATCTCATCCCACTCGCACTTTCTGCTGCTGTTGGTAGATCTAATTCCCTCGAAATTTTTGGCACTGACTACCCAACTCCCGATGGAACCTGCATCAGGGATTACATTCATGTGGATGACCTCGCCAACGCACACCGATTGGCGCTTGAAAAAACATTACCTGGCGAGCACCTCTGCCTAAATCTGGGAACAGGCAAGGGCAACAGTGTTTACGAAATCCTCAATGCTGTCAAAGATATCACCGGGAAAGCGGTACCCTTTACCATCGGTGCACGCAGGGAAGGCGACCCACCCGCCTTGGTCGCAAGCTGTAAAAAAGCAAATCTCAGGCTGGGATGGGAAGCCAACTACAAGGATATCCGAGAAATAATTACCACCGCTTGGCGCTGGCACCAATCGCACCCAGAAGGCTACAATACCAGGTGATTTGTGCTTGAATTAAACTCTTCCAACATTACCAATTATCTAATTTCCAATCATAGAATCTCGGTACACAACCCCACCATCGAATCCTTAAGCGGGGGCGTTTCAGCTCTCGTTTTTAAAATCACAACTCCAGATCAAACCTTTATCCTCAAACAAGCCTGCAAACAATTGCGGGTTAAAGATCTTTGGCTTAGTGACCCTGCAAGAATCGAACGAGAATTTCTTTTTCTCTCTGCGTTCAAATCCCTCGCACAAAACAGTTACCTAACCGAACCTCTCTGGCATGACAACCAAAATCATGTGTTGGCAATGTCGCTTGCCCCTGCCCCAGCAACCGCTTGGAAAACCGACTTATTGGGGAAAATAGCGGACCCAGTTCGGGCAATGCAAGCTGCAGATTTACTCGCAGCTATTCATAATAATGGAGGTAGTTTAAAAAAAACCTTCCCCGGACTCTTAGACAAAACCATTTTTCAACAATTAAGAATTGAGCCTTTTTATGAAAGACTGGCTCTGCAATTCCCAGAGTATTCGGCCAGGATACATTCTCTGCGCAATGCACTATTGGAAGGAAACGCTACACTTTGCCATGGCGACTTCAGCCCAAAAAATCTTTTGCTTCACCCAAATGGCATGACTTTGGTGGATCATGAAACCGCTCATTTTGGCGACTTCACGATGGATCTAGGATTGTTTCTTGCACATTTAGTTTTGAAATGCATTTATGCAAAATCAAACCGTTCATCGTATGCAGAATTGATTCGATCTTTTATAAACGCATACCAAAACCATGCGGGAAAATGCGATTTAAACCTACAGCAATCGGCGTTGGGGCATCTTGGTGTCGTACTATTAACAAGGGTGTCAGGCACAAGTCAGGTTGATTATTTGGATGAAACACAAAAGCAAGAAGCAAGGATGCTTGCGCAAACCTTGCTTAAAGGAGACATCAAGGACTGGGAAAGTTTCCCGCCTTGTTCTTGGTGATTATTTCTTTTCTTCTATCACGGTGAGTTGGGCGGAACCATCAACAATAATCTGAGGCTTATCGTTATAAGTAGAAACCTTGCCCTTTACTTGAATGATTTTGTCTTTAAAGAATTTGGGTGAATCTTTAAATTTGTGCTTATCCTTAAGCTTTTCATTAGCCCCTGCCCTTACCACAACCGTGAAATTATCTGCATCCTTGAAACTAGGCTTTGAATTCAAAAACATATTGCTTTTGTTCTTATCCATCGATGAAGATTCAACTTTCATTTCGAGCAGAACATCCTTGTCGATCATCTTTGCAGCTTCAGCAGGCGTGATTGCTTTTTCTTGGGCAAATGCAATTGCAGCAAAAACAAAACTCAGGCAGAGTACTAAAACTGTTTTTTTCATAGCATCAGTTCCTTGAGCAAAGTCATCCGATTTAAAACCAGCCATAATGGTAAATGAAACGAAGAAGCAGGGCAAAAGATTTATATCCATTTATTGAACTTGAAAAACCTATAAGAGCAAAAGCTGGTTATCAACATAAGAAAAAGCGCCAACGGGTACCCATATTGCCAGTGCACTTCAGGTTGATGCTCAAAGTTCATGCCATAAATTCCTGAAATCACAGTCATGGGCAGAATCAAAATTGAGATGATGGTAAGAACTTTCATGACCTCGTTCAATTTATTCGAGGAAGAGGACAAATGCGCTTGAAGCAAGTCTGAAACCATTTCCCGGTTGTTTTCAACTAATTCAACAAACCTTACCGTATGATCATAAACATCCCGATAATAGATGACGCGAGTTTCTCCAATGACTTGAAACTCCCCACGGCTCAGCCTAAATAAAATTTCTTTTTCATGGACCAGCGTTTTCCTTAATACATTGATAATGCGCTTAAGCCCGATAAGATCCTGTAATTTTGATTTCCCCGGAGCTACAAACACAACTTCCTCTAGTTCATTAAAATATTCCTCGAGCGAATCAAGCACAGGCCGGTACCGATCGATGATTCCATCCATGATCAAATGAAAGATAAAATCAGAACCATGGTGGGGCTTTAAGGCATGCCGTTCAAGATAAGCCCTGACTTCATGGATACCAGCAAGCGAGCCAAGGTGATGGGTGATCAACAACCTAGGGTTGATGAAAACGCTAAGCTGAGTGGTGGCATGATCAATATCTAGAACTTTTTTGCCATGTTGAAAATCATCGCAAAGAGGATTTAAAATGACAAAAAGATAAGTCTGATATTCTTCAACCTTGGGAAGATGCGGTTTCTTATTAACATCTCGCAAATAAGAAATATCTTCGAGTGTAAGCTTGTGGATAGGGAAGAGTTTTTTAAAAACGGTCTCATCTTCTTCGATGGTGGATTTTTCAAGATCGATCCAGATAAGGCCTGTTCCAGAACTATCTTCGTTGTTTAAGTTAAGATGATGAATGGAATCTGCAGGGAGTGTGGATATCTGTCCCTGTTCATTGAATTTGTGAATCGTAACCATGATTAAATACCTGATTGAATAGTTTCCAAACTAATCATCAGGTATCAGAAATTAAAGGTCAAGAAAGGATTGGCAAGATACTAGTTTCGATTTGCGATTTGAATGCAAGGTCGTTGATGAGACAAGGGTGTTTGTATTGTTCGAGAGTACCACCTGTTTTTTTCAATCGTTCCCGATCCCATTTTTGCCAAGTGCCCGGTTGCAAAATCATGGGTTTAATAGGCCCCAGCCTAAGGCTTTCCCTCTTGCTATCGTATTCGATATTTATTGTGCGAAGTTTTTCTTCCATGCGCTTTGCAAGAATAATTGCAACATCAGGATTTGGAATATCACTAGATTCAATAAATAACCCGTAATAGGGTTGCTCATCATTCCAAATGGGCGCCAGGCTGTAAATATTAAGGGCAAGATCAAGCTCTTTGAGGATTTCAGCCATCGATCCCGTGATCTGATATTCGGAAATTTTCTCGCCAGTAAGATTAGAAAAGTACGAACCTTTGTTGAGGAATTGCAGCAAGGGAGTTTGATTATAGAATCCGGTGCAACGAACCACATCGTGAATATCGTAGCGATATAATCCATAGGAAGTGGTGAATAGAATAAAGTAATTCCGGCCTTCAACAAGTTCGTGGGGAAGTAGCACGGTGGGGTTGGATGAGCCTTTTTCCTCTTCAGGAATAAATTCAAAAAAATGAGTTGTGATATCAAGAACACCGGATGGAGTGTTATCTTCCAAAGGTATTGTCATACGGCCTTCGCTTGCAATAAGGCCTACATCGCGCACAGGCATCGACCCATAAAACTTTGGATAGTGTCTGAGGTAGGAAGCCATGCTGCCGCCAGTCCAATTTCCCAACAAACAATGTTCGGACCAGTAATCCTTGGGAAAAAGAGAGCCTGTTTTATTGATGATAGCTTCAAGCTGAAGCGCTTTTTCGGGTCGTTTTTTTATTCGCGAAGCAAGTACTCTGCGAACATCATCGGGAATATCCATCCGTTTGCTTAGCGTTCCATCTCTTAAATCTTTGATCAAAGATTCTTTTTCCAGATCGCCCGCTTTGGCGAGATTGATAAGGGTGCTAGGGTTTGCAGCCAATATCAGGCCAACAGGCCGGTCGATGGAAAGCCTCATCACGGTATAATACTTCGAGGCAGAATCTTTAATTCTGCTTACTTCAGGTGGGACGCAGTAAAGCCAACGGATGACTTTTCTTTGCATTCTTGCGGTAAGGCCAGTAACACTGCCGCAGGGGACGCCAGATTCGCTACGGTACTCATCCCAATCACCACTCATTTGAAGGATGGGTTGAAACTTGGCTTTTTCATGTTTCATGAAAGCGTTAAGGCCCCAGATATTCCAACCCCTGCGATAATCATCGAGATAAGAATCGGTAACGGGAATATATTTCCGGGTGTTGGTGGTGCCACTAGTAAGGGCGAACATATGAATTCTTCGGTCAGCAAGCAGTGCAGAGGTTTCGCCTTTAAGCACTCTATTCATGTAGGGTTCAATAGTTTC